>NZ_DAOMQT010000095.1:0-8253 GCF_035445465.1 Agriterribacter sp. | reverse complement strand
GCGCATAAGCTTGAGTATTACAGGTATAATCCTGCCTATACAATTTTTTTGCATACTTTTACTGAATTATATGTTAGAAATGCGTAGTAACCGTTGGCTTTCCACAACTTTCGGCTGCTACAGTTTTGGTAATACGTATAATTTTAGGCCCGGGTATTTGTAGTATCCGGGTTTTATTTATACTAAGTTGGATGATATAAGTGTTTGGCGATAAGCATATTTTGGGGTTTGAAATAAAAAATATGATTCTATGATATAAAATTTACAAACAAATTTTTCCTTCTATAGTGTATTGCTGATCTTTCCTTGCTAGTTTTCCGTTAACTGTTATGGCTATTACTTCTAATACATCTTCAGGCTTATCGGTAACATTAAAACTTGCCACTACTTCACAATTCCTTATTTCATCTGCTACCTTTATTTTTACTCCGAAATATTCTTCAATATCCTCTGCTATTTTTAACAGCGGTTCGTTTTTATATACAAATTCACCTTCTTTCCGCTTCAGCATGTTAGGCGCCTCAATGGTATCCGTCTCTTCTTTGATGAACCGGTCGGTGTTTTTATCAAACACAGCCTTTTGATTGGCAGATATTTCTATATTCTCCATTTTATTCTGCACCGAGCCCAGGTTGCTGATTTTTACCCTGCCCGTTACTACCATTACCGCGATCTTTTTCTGGTTGTGATAAGCCTGGATATTAAACGAAGTACCGAGCACTTTTGTCTGAATATTATCACTCCTTATAAGAAATGGATGAATACTGTCATGGGCTACTTCAAAAAAAGCTTCTCCCGAAAGTGTCACTTCCCTTGTATCGCCTTCGAAAGCAGCAGGATATTCAAGCAAAGTAGACGGACTTAGCCAAACCTGCGTACCATCAGGCAACTGAACCGTTTTCCTTTGTGCCGTTCCTGTATTCACCTGCATCGTCAGTAAATTTGCCGTTTGACTTACTACTTCCTTTTTCTCATCAAACCTGTAGCTAACCAGGTAAGTTGTTAGCATACCCGCCATTATTACTGAAGCGGCAGCGATACTCACCCACCTCAGCCTGTTTATTTTCCGTGCTATAGGTATAATACCGGGCGCCCGTTCTTTTTCCAGGATAGACTGCAAAATAATTTCTCCTGATTCCGCCGGCAGTTCCATTTCCCCATGGGTTTCAATCACCATTCCGTCAATTAATGATTTTAATACTTCATCATTTTCTTCCTGTTCTATCAGCCGCATCAGTTCCTCTTTCTCCATTGGCGTATATTCCTTGTTTATATACTTATGAAATAAATACGCTAACCTGGGACTGGGCATATAATTTTTAAAATATGGGTTAAATAGAATGCATCTCCATACAAGAGACTCCTTTATTGCAAAAAAGGGTTAGCGTTCCGGCCATTTTTATTACAAAAAACAAAAAGCAATCAATATCATAGCCGGACTATCCATATGAGCAAGACAATAGGCCCGAATATTTTTCATGGCTTTAGCAAGGTGTATCTTCACCGTTTCGGGAGAAAGGTTCAGAAATGCCGCAGCTTCTTCTTTTTTATACCCTTTTTCTTTAATGAGATGATATACCTTATTTTGCTGGGGCGGCAGGGCATGCAATGCTTTTTTTATGATCGTTTCCGTTTCTTTTAGCAGCACTCTTTCTTCTGTGTCATAGTTAAAAAGGCAAACCGTATCAATTTCACTGAATTCGCGGCAGGCATTTACAGCCTTACGCTTGAATAATGTAAACATATGATTGCGGGCAACAGTGCAAAACCATGCATTAAAATGTTCTACGGCGGGAAGCTCCTTTCTTTTTATCCACAGCTTCATAAATATTTCCTGTACTGCCTCCTCAGCCATGGCAGGCGATTCTGTGAGCTTATATGCTATGGTATAAATTTTATTTTTATAGTAATTAAACAGGCAGGTAAAAGCATGCTCATCATCACGGGCGATACCTAAAAGCAATTCTCTTTCATTATGTAAGCAAGCAGTCAGCACCGTTTTGGTAATTTTGGCGTGATGAGAAATGATATTGCTGTAATCCTGCACAATATTAATAAACTATACTTTGCTTTTGCCAGATTTTTTTTTCTATCTGATTTGCAAATATATCAGCTCAATGTTAATACAATATTACGCAGCAAAGAAATCATTGGGCCGGCTATTATACAAACAATCCCCATTCATCTTCATATTCATCCTTTACAAATGTGGCTACCCATATCTTAAATAATCCCCTAAAGATATCCATTTCCATTTCAATGGCTTCGGCATATTGTTCTTCACCTGCCCCCACCATGGCCGTAAAGCTCACCTGCTCCATCAGTTCACGGCAGTTATTGCGTATAATGGAAGCATTTTCCATTTTCTGCACATACTGATCAATTCCCGCCGCACCGATGATTTTAGGCGCTACAATAAAAAGATTCTGCCAGATCAGCTCTTTGTTTTTTTCAGCGTGATCATATTCTTTGGAATCCTGTAATGTTTCGCAATAAGATTCCACGTATAAAAAAATATCCCGCCATTTATTATACAGGTTCTTTGCGGCTTCCATCTGGGGCGCTATTTTCCACTCCTCCCCTTCGTACCGGCGTTGCAGCATCCGGTGATCGTCCCATTCGGGTAAGCTATGCATGTCGGTAATATCCATATTATTTATGGTTTATCGTTCCGCTCCGGGCTCTAACCCCATGTGAAAACAATAAAAGCGCTACAAAAATATTCCTGCTATCTCTTTCCAGTTATTAACTCTTTCATATCCTGTTTCCCCGGCATTGTGCACGGTACTGTATAAGTAGGGCTTCCCCTTAAAATGAACAAGATTACGCACATGATCATCAATCATGTAATCGCCTTCGATCATGCGTTTATCGCCGCAAAATACCACCTGCCGCCAGGTTAAAAACGGCATGTGCTCATTCAGCCAGTCTAATTTATCATTCAGCGAGTTCGGAAACTCCATCGCAGCGGAAACAATAAACACTTCATACCGCTCATTCAGTTGTTCAACTACTTTCGCGCATCCTTCCATAACAGGCAGGTTCCTGAAAAACCCGCGGCTGTATAATCTTTCACGTATAATTGCCTGATGCTGTTCCGGGAAACCCGGTTGCCATGACCCTTTCATTTTAGTGTAATCCACATCCAGCCCGTATTCTTTTTTATACCATGCCACCATTCCGCCCATCGTATCGCACATTACCTCATCCATGTCAATGATTATTCTTTCCATATTTATCCGGTTATAAGATACAAATTAGTGTTAAGCCATGCAAATTATCTCTGTATGTTACCGTGAAAAGTAAAAGAAAGTGAACAGGCAGCAGGGCAATAGTGAATCTCAACTCACCACTTACCTCTCACTGCTCTCTTCGTGAAACGATAAACGTCAAACAAAAGATCACCATTCACCATTCTCACTTCTCACGTTTCACATTCACCCATTCCATCAGCTTGTATGGTTGAATTCTCCTTTCAGAAAATCACCGGTATAGCTCTCCCCGCATTGAATTAATGCTTCAGGTGTTCCTTCAAACAATATCCGTCCGCCGCCGTCGCCGCCTTCAGGGCCAATATCAATAACATGATCAGCTACTTTAATCACATCTAAATTATGCTCAATAACCAGCACGGTATTACCCCGGTCAACTAATTTATTTAATACCGTAAGCAAATGCTGTATATCTTCAAAATGTAATCCTGTAGTAGGCTCATCTAAAATGTAAAAAGTTTTGCCGGTATCTTTTTTAGCCAGCTCAGTAGAAAGCTTTACCCTCTGCGCTTCTCCGCCACTGAGCGTAACCGCATTCTGACCCAAAGTAATATAACCCAGTCCCACATCCTGCAACACTTTTATTTTGCGGTACAGGTAAGGTACATTCTGGAAAAAATCCACTGCTTCATCAACAGTCATATCCAGCACATCGCTGATGGATTTTCCTTTATACCGTATTTCCAGCGTTTCCCTGTTGTATCGTTTACCCTGGCATTTTTCACAGGGCACATATACATCAGGCAAAAAATTCATTTCAATTACACGCATGCCACCGCCCTCACACACATCGCACCTGCCGCTTTTTACATTAAAGGAAAAACGCCCCGGTTGATAGCCGCGAATTTTAGCTTCGGGAACCGATGCAAACAACTGGCGGATCTCGGTAAAGAATCCGCAATAGGTGGCAGGGTTGCTGCGCGGTGTTCGGCCAATGGGCGACTGGTCAATTTCAATTACCTTATCAATGTGCTCCAACCCCTTTATAGCTGCGTACTCCAATGGCTGCATCCTGGAACCATAAGCATGTTTGCTCAGGATAGGATATAATGTTTCATTAATCAATGTTGACTTTCCACTGCCGCTTACCCCCGTTACCACGATAAATTTTCCCAACGGGAATTGTACATTTACCTTTTGCAGGTTATTTCCGCTGGCGCCCTTTAATTCGAGTATTTTTCCGTTCCCTTTCCTTCTTTCCCCAGGAATTTTAATTTGCCTGTGCCCATTGAGGTAGGAAGAGGTTAGCGTATCTAATTTCAGCAATTCGGCCGGTATGCCCTGGGCAACTATTTCACCGCCATGAAAGCCTGCACGGGGGCCGATATCTACCAGGTAATCCGCAGCAAGCATAATATCTTTATCGTGCTCCACCACCAGCACGCTGTTGCCAATGTCTCTTAAGTTTTGCAGGGCTGTTATCAGGCGATGGTTATCGCGCTGGTGCAAACCAATGGAAGGCTCGTCGAGTATATAGGTGATGCCCTGCAACTGTGATCCGATTTGTGTAGCCAGCCTTATCCGCTGCGACTCGCCCCCGCTTAAGGTACGTGAAGGACGGTTAAGGGTAAGATAAGTGAGCCCTACATCCAATAAAAAACGCAGCCTTTCCCTTATTTCCTTAACCACATCTTTGGCAATCGCGTTTTGCTTATTAGAAAGTCTTTCTTCTATTCCTTCAAACCAATGCATTAAAGCATTTAAATTCAACCCGCTCAGTTCCGAAATATTTTTCCCGTCTACCTTAAACCACAGGCTTTCTTTCTTAAGCCTTGCTCCACCGCAGGCAGCGCAGGGTTTGAGCTCCATGAACTTTTCCGTCCATTGCTGCACGCTTTCACTGGATCCGCCGGTGAACCATCTTTTTAGCTGGTTTACAACCCCTTCAAATTCGGTCGCATATACCTGACCGTTACTTCCCGTCCCGTCAAAGTTCATATCCATTTCCACGGTGCCCGCTTCATCACCATAGAGCAGCAGGTTCATTACTTTTTCCGGCAGATCCTTTACCGGCTTATCGAGACTGAATTTATTTTTTTTGGCAAGCTGCTGCACCTGTCTGAAAACGAAGGCTTCGCGCTCTTCGCCTAAGGGAGCAATGGCTCCTTCATTAATGCTGAGGCTGTGGTTAGGTATTACCTCATCCATATTTACCTGGTAAACTGCGCCTAATCCCTTGCAAACGGGGCATGCCCCATAAGGTGAATTAAAAGAAAAACTGTTGGGTGATGGTTCTTCATAAGAAATGCCCGTGTCTTCACACATCAGCATTTTAGAATAAGCGGCTTCCGGCGTTGATATTTTTGAGCCTGCGTCACTAACCGGACTTACGAACAGGAGGTCTTTACCCAAACGTAAGGCCTGCTGCACACTCTGGCTGATGCGCACTTTAAATTCATCAGTGGCTTTCAGGCGGTCAATCACAACTTCTATATCATGAATTTTATACCGGTCTACCTGCATTTTAGGAACCAGGTCTTTTATTTCGCCATCTACCCTTACTTTTAAAAAGCCCTTTTTCCGTATATCTTCAAACAGTTCCCGGTAATGCCCTTTACGTCCCCGCACCAGCGGAGCCAGGATAGAAATTTTTTGCCCTTTAAATCTTTTAAAAATATTCTCAACGATCTCTTCCTCACTCCATTTTACCATTCGTTTACCGGTATTATAGGAATAAGCTTCTCCCGCACGTGCAAACAAAAGCCTTAGGAAATCGTATACCTCCGTTACTGTGCCAACAGTAGAACGCGGGTTTTTATTGGTAGTTTTTTGTTCTATAGAAATAACAGGAGAAAGCCCGGTGATCTTATCTACATCGGGTCTTTCCATATCGCCTATAAACTGCCGGGCATAGGCGCCAAAAGTTTCCATATACCGCCGCTGTCCTTCAGCATAGATTGTATCAAATGCCAGCGACGATTTGCCGCTGCCGCTGATACCTGTAATAACCACCAGTTGGTTTTTAGGAATGCTGATATCTATATTCTTCAGGTTATGTACCCTTGCACCAAACACTTCAATATATTCATGATCAGGTGCCGCGGTAACAGTAACCGGTACTGCCTTTTGCTTTGCTTTTGCCATAAAAGATAGCGAAGATACTAAGAATATACTAAAAAAAGTAGCAAAGTATCTTCATCTAATAAATCACTTTTCACACTATTAGAGTTTATAGTTTATTGTTCATTGTTTTGTTCAATAACTGAAAATTGCGTTCTTTTCACTGCCCATTTTCACTCTGCCATATTCTCACATTCTCAAACTGCTACACTTTCACATTTGCACATTTCTCACATTTTCATATTCTCACATTAATCCGCAGTCTGACGCTCCTTTCATCGCGTACCGACCGCCCACATTTCTCACATTTTCAAATTCCCCTACCTCGTCATCTTAAACACCACCGCGTGCTTACCATTCCACTTATTGCTAACCAGCGAAGGAATTTCAATGATGGTATTACCATTTTCCACTTTCCATTTAAGTTTTGCACCGCTGCCCAGTAAACTGATCCTGCTTTTTGCAGGCACCTCAAATTTCGGCAAGGTAACCTGCGCCGGCAGCATAATCTCATCCTTATCTGACAGGTAAAAAGCGTATTGCGTTTTTTCGTCATCAGACTGTGTAAAGTGTATGTTGCCCGATTCATACGGCATTAATGGTTTGGAGCCGTGTATCGCTTCAGCATTTATTTTCATCCATTCGCCAATTTCTTTTAACCGCGCATAGGCCACGGGATCCCAATCTCCATCGGGCCCGGGGCCAATATTCAGCAGCAGGTTTCCCCCGCGCGATACGATCCGGATCAGCATCTGGATGATGTTGTGCGCAGACTTATATTGATCATTAGGCACATAGCTCCAGGAGTTGCCCATGGTTATACAACTTTCCCATGGATACGGCAATAATTCATGCGGCACTTCCTGTTCGGGCGTAGTGTAATTTTCATAGGGGCCTGTTACGGTTCGGTCTACTATCAACAAGCCGGGCTGATAGCTCCTTGCCATTTCGGCGATCCTTTTCATATCAATATCCTGGTTGGTTTTTATTCCCCGCTGCCATTCCACGGTAGTATCAACCGTAGATAACGGCCGTACCCAACCGCCATCTAACCAGAGAATATCCACCTTACCATATTCACTCATCAATTCTTTGATCTGGTTATAAGTAAAATTCTTAAAGGATTCCCAGCGTTCGGGATATTTAGTGGGCTCGTAGTTTACATTCCTGTCTTTAGGCGGAAAATAAGGCCACCAGTAATCTTTACTATGCCAGTCGGGTTTAGAGAAATAAGCGCCAATAGCAAACCCCTGGTTCCTGAACGCATTAAAAATTTCTTTGGTTACGTTGCTTTTCGGATTTTTTGAGAAAGGTGTTTTGCTGTCTGTAATTTTATAGTCGGTTTCCTTGGTATCAAACATACTAAAACCATCGTGGTGCTTGGTAGTGAAGATCATGTATTTCATACCCGCATCCTTAGCCGCATTTACCCATTTTTGCGGGTTGAATTGTACAGGGTTGAAAGTGGTTTGCAGGTTTTCGTACGCTTTCACATAATCAAAATAATTATCGGCGTATGGCCCTCTCCGTTGGGTCCATCCTTCATCTTCGGGGCAAATGCTCCAGCTTTCCACAATGCCCCACTGGCTGTAGGTTCCCCAATGCATGAATAGCCCGAACTTCATATCCTGCCAGCGGGCAATGCTGTTCAGTACAGCGGTATCGGTGGGCTGAACATATTTTTTATGCTGGGCGGTTGCGGAAGTGTAACCGGCAAATAATAATGCAGTGAATAAAAAGTATCTCATCTCGTATGTTGTTTAAAATGAAGGGGAACCGGTGGCGGTCAAAGATAAAATTAAAAAAAACAAGTTCTCAAATTCCATTATACAAACAGATTACCTATTGTGTTCATGTGTTCCTACTGTGCCTATGCGTTTTTTCTTGTTTTTTTAACACATAGGATCATAGGCACATAGGT
>NZ_DAOMQT010000094.1:0-8477 GCF_035445465.1 Agriterribacter sp. | reverse complement strand
ACTAAAAGCTATTTGAGAATAAAATACCTAATCCTATTTGAAAATTTGAAAATGAGGGCTGTATGCTAATGATAAACCATGAGCTTAAAGGACAAGTGAAAAGAGAGAGGTGAAAGAAGAAGTACTCAACCTATCGTTAGCAATTGCACAACCAATAGCTGGTACCTCACTGCTGTTAAATCGAAGAGAAATACAATCTCAAATTTTAGATATCAAATTTCAAATCGGGCCTCGCAACCAACTATTCACTACTAACCACTCTCCCCTGACTACACAAATTCTATCCGCATTTTTGGGTTTTCACGCGCTGCAATGTATATTGAAGCATGATGTTCGTCATTTCCAAGCTGGTAATTGTATTATTGAGCCCCGTATTATGGATCGTAATTGTTTTTGTATGGGCATGGTTATCCAAAAAAGCAGCCAGGAAAAAAAGATGCTATACCGCCGGCATCATTATGCTCCTGTTCTTTACCAATCCCTTTATCATCAGTCAGCTCATCCTTGCTTACCAGCCTGAAAAAGTAACACTCGGGGCAGGTGAAAATTACAGCGCAGGCATTTTATTAGGCGGCTTCGCGGGAAAGAATAAAACAGACCAGCAAACTTATTTCAGTGAGCAAAGCGACAGGTTTATACAGGCGGCACTATTGTATAAAACAGGCCATATACAAAAAATAATTGTAGCGGCAGGGGATGGTACCGTCTTTAACCGGGACACGTTCAGGGAAGGCGATTTTATTCAGCAGCAGCTCATTGCAATCGGCATTCCCCCGGAAGCGATTGCCTTAGACAGGGATTCGCGCAATACAGCCGAAAACGCTGCCAATACCAAAAAGATCATTGATTCACTGCAGCTTCCCCCACCCTACCTGCTCGTTACTTCGGCTATGCATATCCCCCGCGCTAAAAAAACCTTTATCAGGGCGGGCATTGCGGTAATACCTTACCCGGCCGCCTTTTTTGTTAGGCCCCCGGATAGTACTGTGCCAACCGATTATATGCTTCCGTCGGCCAACGCGCTTAAAAACTGGGATATGTATTTAAGAGAAATTACTGGAAGCCTGATGTATTGGATAACCGGAAGAGGATAGCAATTATATACCCATGTTTTATCACATTTCTATGTTCCGCTTCATATAATCTGCAATATGTTTTTCATTGTCATTATCGCTTCCTGAAAGTGAGTTGATAATGCTTCGTTGCTCGGCCTCCGTTTTATTCTGGCTCAGCTTTTTCTTTGCCTGCAACTCGGTTACTTCAATTTCAAAAGCTACAATACCCTTTATCATTTTCAATTTAAAATCTTCAGGCAAACTATTCCATTGCTGCATGTAAGCCATTTCATAGCTATGAATTGTCTTTTCCAGTATTTCAATAACTTTATCTGTTTGGGTAACAAATTTCCCCTGCCCGTAAGCGTGAATCGAAATATAATTCCACGTAGGCACATTTAGCTCCTTATCATAGTTTTTGGGTGATATATAAGCGTGTGGCTCAGTAAAGATCACTAAAACCTTATTTTCTCCAATAGCTGCCCATTGTTCATTTGCCCTTGCAAAATGAGAAGTCAGTATAATCTTATCGCCGTGAACTGATATAAGAAAGGGCAAATGTGTAGCCGTAGGAAAATTTTCCCTGGCAGTAATAATCGTTGCAAAGCTGAATCGTTTCATGAAGGCAACCATCTCTTCGCGATCTGTCATTGCATTCATCTTAGGGATATACATACCTCAGTCTTTATTTTCAGGAATTAATAAAATTACTACCAAAATTAATTTGTTGCCGGCTACTTTACCATTACATGCAGTAAGTCCTTAACACTATTCTTTACCTGCAAACCGCCCGGCAATATAGCTCACCATAAATAACTGAAACGCATGAAAGATCATCAATGGCAGCAGCATAAAACCTGCGAAAGCCGCATTGCTGAACAGCACTTTTGAGAATACCGTGCCATGGACTAATGATTTTTTTGAACCGCAAAACAGCGCGGTGATCATGTCTTCCTTATTGAAGGCAAGCAACTTACTTGTGCAGTAAATAATGCCATATAGTGCAAAAAACAGCGCAACGGAAATACCGCATATCATCGCAAGGTCATTCCATTGCATGCCCGAAAATGTACCATCCGAAAATGATTCCGCGAAACTTTTATATACGATCAAAACAATAATGCTCTTGTCAAATACCGACAGTTGTTTACCATACCTGGCAACCCAATGTCCTATAGCGCGTTGCATGACAGTACCGGCAATTACAGGTATAATGATCTCAACGATCAGCTTGAAATAAATTTGCAGAAAATCAACATCGCCTTGCTGCTGCAGAAATAACCCCATCCACAGAGGCGTCAAAACAATACCAATGAGCCCCGAAATGCTTGCATTAAAAATGGCGGCAGGCAAATTCCCTTTTGCCATAGCCACCATCACAACAGAGGAAGAAACCGTGGAAGGTAAAGCGGCCAGAAAAAACACAGACAGCCAGATCATTTCCTGCTGCTCATTTTTCAGAAAAGGATAGAAAATCAATACAAGCAACGGACAAATGATAAACGTAGCTGCCTGGATAACGATATGCAGCTTCCAGTTTTTTAAGCCTGCCTTTATTTTCTCCGGGCTTAGCTTTACGCCATAAAAAAAGAAGATCAAAGCAATGCCGGCACTGCAAACAGCATCCAGCGGAATGCCACTTTGGGCGGAACCGAACTGCGGGAAAAACCAGGCAACCCCAACTGCAATGAACAGGGCTAATACAAATTTGTCTAATTTCATAATGCTACGCTAAACAAACGACCTTGCATAAAAATACACTGTAATTTATAATCATCAATCTCCAATCAGCTATTAATTACCCTGAGCAATATGATTATTCATTGTAATATGCACAAAAAAGCATAGCGTACCACCTGCACAGGCGCCATACGCTATGCTCCTTCTCACGGTATACTATTTTCTTCCTACCAGCTCATCCTCTTCTTTAACGCCATTTTCCTTCTTCGCCAGGCTTCCTGCTTTTCTTACCAATTCCAAAAAGCCTTTGCGATAACCTTCCTGATCGGCACCAATAGCAGAATTAGCCAATGCCAGCACGTTGTTGTACGAAGATTGCTGCATGAATTCGGAATGGGTGAGCAGCATACCGAACTGAGCCACGGCAGCGGCAAACCGGAAATTAACAGAAGTATGGATTAATGCCATGTGCCCGTCAACAACCGGGTGTTCTATCAGCTTGCTCTTTTCCCCATCCGGATCTTTATACCTGAATTTGATCGTCATGAGCTCAGGAGAATTATTATTTCCCGCATTATTTTTGAGGGACTGGTATTTTAGCGGATCAACCTTTTCTGTAAAATCACTCTTTACACCTGCAGGTATTACCTCATACAAAGCCGTAACGGTATGCCCGCTCCCCAGCTCACCGGCATCTTTCTTATCATTGTTGAAATCTTCTTTATTCAGCAAGCGGTTTTCGTAACCTATTAAACGGTAAGCCTGTACTTTGGCAGGGTTAAATTCCACCTGCAGCTTCACATCTTTGGCAATGGTAAATAAGGTGCCGCCAAACTCACTCACCAGCACTTTCTTCGCTTCACTCATATCATCAATATAAGCATGGTTGCCATTGCCTTTACCGGCCAGCTTTTGCATCTTATTGTCTTTGTAGTTACCCATGCCGTAACCCAGCACCGTTAAAAAAACACCACTCTTTCTTTCCTGCTCAATCAGCTTTTCCATGTCGGCATCACTGCTGGCGCCTACATTGAAATCGCCGTCGGTACATAAAATAACACGGTTATTGCCGCCCTGCACAAAATTTTGCCTGGCTATGCTGTACGCTAATTTAATCCCTTCGCCACCTGCCGTAGAACCACCCGCCGTTAGCCGCTCAATAGCATCCTTTATGGTTTGTGTATTTGCTCCGCTGGTAGCAGGCAATACCAGTCCTGCGCTGCCGGCGTATACAACTATGGCCACCTTATCCTTTTCGCGCAGTTGATCTGTAAGCAACTTCATAGATTGCTTTACCAGGGGCAGCTTATTGGCATCTTCCATTGAACCCGATACATCAATCAAAAAAACCAGGTTGGAGGCCGGGATGTTTTCCGTTGCCACTTTCTTCCCCTGCAGGCTCACCAATACCAAGCGATGATCTTTGTTCCAGGGCGCTTCAGATAATTCGGTATAGATAGAGAAAGGTCTGTCGCCTGTGGGCTGAGGATAATCGTAATGAAAATAATTGATCAGCTCTTCTGTGCGCACTGCCCCGGCAGGTGGCAACTGCCCGTTGTTTAAATAGCGCCGTACATTACTATAGGAAGCCGCATCTACATCTATGGAAAAAGTAGACAGCGGATTATCCTTTACTGTAAGAAAGCGGTTTTCTGTAATGCCGTCATACCCTTCGGTATTAAAATCCTCATCCCGCTGCTGGTACAACGGGTAGTTTTGATTACGCGTTTTCCTTGCAGCGGCCGAAGGATAGGAAGCATTCCCTCTTATTGCTACACCTGCCACCTTACCCTGCAACATCATATCTGCTTCCGACTCCTGCATTGCTGCTCCCGTAATGCTTTTCTTTTTAACAGCGCTATATGCTGTAACTACTACTTCCTCCAGGTTGGCAGCTGATCCGGATAGCTGCACATGCAGCATTGATTTGCCGGATACTTTTATTTCCCGGGTATCAAATCCTACGGATGAAAAAACCAATATGGCATTGACATCCGCAACGGTAATAGTAAAATTGCCATTAGTATCGGTTTGGGTAATATTTGCCGTACCTTTTTCGGTAACGGATACCGCAGAAAGGATAGCGCCTGTGCTATCGGTTACTTTACCTTTTACTGTAAAAGAAGTGCGTGGCAAAAAAGCCGTTAAGGCGGCAATAATGATTATGCCGTAAATGGTTACCTGCTTCATACAAATAATTTTTAAGGTTTAGTTTGAATGATGGATGCCATAACGGATGTCATTACATACGCGCCTGAAAATATTTATGCTGAAAAGAGATAAAGAACGGATTATGCTTCTCTTTCCTATTATCTTTTATCTTTGATTCTCACTTGTTTATTGTTTGAATTTTATTAAAAACATATCAACCGCGGGCAACACAGATCTGGAAATGATAGCTTTGTATAAGCAAACAAAGGATATGCGTGTGCTGTCGGACCTTTACCAGCGGTATATGGAGCTGGTATACGGGGTTTGCCTGAAGTATTTTAAAGACAGCGAGCGCAGTAAAGATGCCGTGATGAGCATTTTTGAAGCATTGGTTGAGAAGCTCAAACTGCATGAAGTGAATAATTTTAAAAGCTGGCTGCACACGCTTACCCGTAATTACTGCCTGATGCAGTTGCGTACCCCCAGAAACCTGAAAACCACCGAATTTAACCCCGATTATATGCATTTGGAAGAAACCGTGCATCTTAATGGCGTGTTGGAAAAAGAAGAACAATTTGTTAAATTAGAAAAATGCATGCAAACCCTATCGGAAGAACAGAAAAAAACAGTTGAACTATTTTATTTACAGCAAAAATGCTATGACGAAATTGCCGAAATTACAGGCTATGAATGGAATAAGGTAAGAAGCTATATTCAAAACGGGAGGAGGAATTTGAAAAATTGTATGGAAGAGGAGTGAGCATGTGGAAATGTGAGAATTTGAAAATGTAGCGGTCGCAGGCGATGAAGGAGCGTCAGACCGCATGTTACAGGTTACAAGGTACAGGGGAGCAAGGGGCTCACGGATAGCTGACCACTCACCACTAACTACTGACCACTGACTAAATAAACAATGTCTGACAATAATAAACATATCAAACGATACACAGCAGCGGACATAGAACGCTACCTGAACCGGCAGATGCCTGCAAAGGAAAGGCATGCCATGGAAAAAGCTGCGCTTGAGGATCCTTTCCTGGCTGAAGCAATAGAGGGTTATGCGCATCATTCCTCTCCGGCCCTTTCTTCAGATATAGAAGACCTGAGAAAAAGATTACAGGAAAAAGCCGGCCCTAAAGTAATGCCTCTGCGCAGCACAAAAATATGGTGGAGCGCCGCAGCAGCCATTCTTATTGTATTGGGAACAGCGTTTACCTGGTACTGGCTTGCTCCAACTGAAAACAATATCGCGCAGCAAAAAGAAAAAGAGCAGAAAATTGAGCCTTTGCAGGAAAAAGAAAATACTGATAAAATAGCAGACGAAGTCACCGGTTCAACAGATAGTGCTGTGCAGGAGAACAAAAACCGGGAACAAAGCAATACACCGGCTCCAAGGCCCGGGAAAGCGTCTCCTGTTTTACCTCCTGCCGCTCCTCAAAAAATAAAGTCTTCTGTTGCATCCCAACCCAAAACAAAAAATGATTCAGCATTCCCTGATTTAACGGTTAATGCAGCAGACCAGGCTACAGCAGCTAATATACTAAGGGCGCAGAAAGCGGAAGAAGCGGAAAGTGAAAAAAGCCCTGTAAGAGCATCCCGTACCATACCTATTTCAGCAACACCAAACAACGCTCCGGGAGCGGTTATTACCAATATAATTACCGGCAAAATAACCGACAACCACAACAAGCCATTGCCCTTTGTAAATATCCGTATCAGCAATACACCGGCTGGTACCTATAGCGATGCCGGGGGTAACTTTAAATTATTAAGCGGCGATACCTCATTGTTAGCGGATATAAAATCTGTAGGCTTTCAACCGCAACAGGTGGTTTTATACGCAGGCGCTCCTGTTAATAACATTATACTCCGGCCCGATGGTAACCAATTGTCGGAAGTGGTAGTATCGGGCTATGGCACTCAGAAGAAAAAAGCAACAGCCACCAGGGATGAAAGTGCGGATGAATCTCCTGAAGCAGAGCCTGCAGACGGCTGGGGCAATTATGATATTTACTTAGTGAACAATACCCGTTTGCCGGAAACGGCATTTACCGCCAGCCGGGGGTTTGTTGACCTGTCGTTTTCTGTTGATCAATACGGCCGGCTCTCGGATTTTAAGATCATACATTCTACCTGTCCGCAGTGTAATAAAGAAGCCATCCGCGTGGTAAAAGAAGGCCCTCAATGGAAATTAACAGAAGGCAGTAGCACTGCACAGGTAACACTTACCATCCAGTTCTGATCGCTACAGCAAGCCTGACGACGCGCATATTTTGTTAAACCTGGCATAATTCTTTTCAATTTCCTTTCCGGCTTGAATTACATCACTGTAAACATTATCTTCGCCGCAATAAATAACAGTGCGATAAGCCATGCAACTGCAGGGTTTATGCATACAAACAACGACCTGATTAATCAACCAAAAAACAACTACAGATGAAAAAGATCTTTTTACTTGCCGCTTTTTCTACAGTGATCTGTTTTGCAGAAGCACAACAATTAAAAACGCCGGCCGCTTCGCCATCGCAAACAGTAAAGCAGGAGTTTGGCTTATCTGCCGTTGAACTGTCTTATTCAAGACCAGCAGTAAAAGGCAGAACCATCTTTGGTGACCTTGTACCTTATGGAAAGGTATGGCGTACGGGTGCAAATGCCGCTACCACTATTAGCTTTGGTGATGATGTTACTTTTGGCGGTAAAAAAATTCCGGCCGGGAAATACGGATTGCTTACCATTCCCAACGCATCCGAATGGACAGTAATTTTAACCAAACAATTGAATGTAACCAGCCCGTCTGCTTACAAAGAAGACCAGGATGTAGCCCGCGTTAAGGTTAACGCCGTAGACCTTCCTTTTCCTCTGGAGTCTTTTTTAATCTCTTTTGACAATATCTTACCCTCTTCTATGAACATGATCATTGGGTGGGACAGAACCGTTATTATCATCCCCATTACTACAGATGTAAACACTAAGATCAATGCGCAGATCAGCAGCTTAGAAGGAAAAGAAAATTTCCCTTACTTCGCGGCCGCTGCTTATTATCTTGAAAATGGTAAAGACCTGAACAAAGCGCTTGGCTGGTTCAATAAAGCAACAGAAAAAGAACCTGATGCATTTTGGATCTGGCATCAGAAAGCCAAATGCCTGGCAAAGCTGGGCAAGAAGAAAGAAGCCGTTGCAGCAGCCAACAAATCTACAGCGCTGGCTGCCACTGCCAAAAATGAAGACTATGTTACGCTGAATAAAAAGTTACTGGCTACATTGAATTAATCTGATGACTATCCGCTATTTTTTTTGCGCCGCGTATTTTTCAGCGGCCCGCAAGCACGTCTGATTTACAAATACAACTTAAAATAGCCACGAATGCACGAATATTTAATACATGTATTCGTGCATTCGTGGCACATAGCTAAAAATTGAACAGTCATTATAATCTGCTATCTGAACCTGTTGATGATAAAAAGAAAAAAACTGCGTATCTGCGGCTAATTTGTTAGCAGAAGTACTTTATCTACATACTCCGCATGAACCCTTTTCCTCCTGACTTGTCCGCCATTGATTTTTATAAAGTATAAGTCATTGATGATGTGA
>NZ_DAOMQT010000093.1:0-8616 GCF_035445465.1 Agriterribacter sp. | reverse complement strand
GCAATAAACCAACCACCATGAACACTGAACAACCCATTATTGTAGGACTGGATATCGGAACTACCAAGATCGCCGCCATAGCAGGGCGAAAAAACGAGTACGGCAAATTAGAAATATTAGGTTTCGGAAGGGCCAACAGCAACGGCGTGCAACATGGCATGGTATTGAACATTGATCAAACCATTAAAGCCATACAATCTGCTCTGGAAAACTGCTATGCTTCCAATCCCAACCTCGAGATCAGTGAAGTGTATGTAGGTATCGCCGGCCATCATATTAAGAGTTTGCAAACAAGAGGCGATATTGTACGGCAAAATACGGATGAGGAAATTGCACAGAGCGAAATTGACCAGTTGATCTATAACCAGTACAAAACCTATATTCCTGCCGGCGACCAGATCATTGATGTGATACCACAGGAATTTACCGTTGATAACTTTCAGAATATCACTAATCCTATAGGCTATAGCGGTGTTAAAGTGGGCGCCAACTTTCATATTATTACCGGCGACCGGAACGCTATCCGCAATATCAACAGGAGCGTTGAGAAATCGGCGCTCACCGTAAAAGACCTTGTATTACAGCCCCTGGCATCGGCTGCTGCCGTAATGTGTGAGCAGGACCTGGAAGCAGGTGTAGTGATCGTGGATATAGGTGGCGGCACAACAGATCTTGCGGTGTTTTATGAAGGCATTTTAAAACATACTGCCGTTATTCCTTTTGGTGGTGAAAATATTACCAATGATATTAAGACCGGCCTGGGTGTTTTAAAAACACAGGCCGAGCAAATGAAAGTGCAGTTTGGGAGCGCATTGACAGACGAGGCCAAAAGCAACGCTTACATTACTATTCCGGGGTTGCGCGGCATGACGCCAAAGGAGATCAGCGTAAAAAACCTTGCCGGTATCATACAGGCCAGGATGAGTGAAATATTAGACTTTGTTACCTATCATCTGAAACAGGTAGGGCTCGAAAATAAAATGCTTAATGGAGGTATCATTCTTACCGGCGGCGGCTCACAGCTTAAACACCTGATCCAGCTTGCCGAGTATACAACCGGGCTTGATGCACGCATAGGATTTCCTAATGAGCACCTGGCCTCCGGACATATTGAAGAGCTTACGCGGCCCATGTATGCCACCTGTATCGGGCTAATATTGAAAGGATATAATGTGTATGAAAACTCAATAGACAGGGAAAAATATACCACGCTTATCCCAAAGGAAGAAAAAAAGGAGGAACATGAAACCCGTAAAACAAAGAAAAAGGAAAGAGGCATTGGTGCTGAAAAAACAAAAAAACGTACCAAAAGCCTGAAGGAATTTATGGATTCCATTAAAGGCGGATTGATAGAATTGTTTAAAGAAGAAGGCGACGAACAACTGAAATAACGATGCGGTGATGGGCGATCCTGCAAAGGAGCAAAGCTTCACCTTAAAGAACAATACCATTAAAATAGAATTTCAAAATACGAACTATCCATTATTTCACATCTCTTATTTAGTATAGCACTGATAAGATTAAATTAACCGTTATTATGATACACTTTGATTTGCCTAAAGAGCAATCCTCCATCATTAAAGTAATTGGCGTTGGCGGCGGAGGAAGCAACGCAGTGAACCATATGTTCAGCCAGGACATTGAAGGCGTAAATTTTATTATCTGCAATACAGATGCACAGGCGCTGGCCCTAAGCAAGGTGCCTAATAAAGTGCAACTGGGACCCACGCTCACACAGGGGCTTGGGGCAGGCGCCAATCCTGATATTGGAAGGCAGGCAACCGAAGAAAGCTTAGAAGAAATAAGACGCATATTAGAAGTGAATACCAAGATGGCATTTATTACCGCGGGCATGGGTGGCGGCACGGGCACCGGCGGCGCTCCTATACTGGCTAAAATATGTAAGGACTTAAACATACTTACCGTTGGAATAGTTACCACGCCTTTTGCCTATGAAGGTAAAAAGCGGTTTGCCCAGGCAGAGGAAGGTATAGCAAAACTAAAAGATTATGTAGATACCCTGCTGGTGATCAGCAATGATAAAATGCGCCACCAGTATGGCAATCTTACTATGCGGGCCGCTTTTTCAAAAGCAGACAACGTGCTGGCTACTGCTGCGAAATGTATTACGGATGTGATTAATACAACCGGACAGATCAACGTTGACTTTGCCGACGTTTGTACGGTTATGCGTGATGGTGGTGTGGCCATACTGGGCAGCGCCACAGCCGATGGTGAAAACCGCGCGCAAAAAGCGATCCAGGATGCCATCAATTCACCGCTGCTGAATGACAATGACATCAGTGGCGCCAAATGGATACTGATCAACATTAATTCGGCCGAAGGTGATACGGAGTTTACAATGGATGAGGTAGATACGATACAAAACTACCTCCTAAGCCAGGCGGGTGAGCATACCAATGTAATTATGGGATTAGGATACGATAACTCACTGGGCAACAAAATAGGTATCACATTGATTGCCACAGGATTTGAAAACAAAGCAGTTACCCATGACCCGGTTGAAAAAAAGGAGCAGCAAAACGAAGAAAAGATCATGCTTACCCTTAACGGAAATGAACCGGCGCCACAGGTGGCTCCCGTGGTGGAAACAATAACAGATCCCATGGCGCCACAGATAGTGGAAGTAGCTGAAACAAAGCATTTCATGAGCATAAGCACCGTTTCTCCATCCGTCGAAAAAGTAAAAAATGAGGAGAAAGAAATATTGAACTTGTCAATAACTTCATTACCTTCATTATCTTCCAAAACCATTGAAACCAACACTGAACATCTGCCTGCAGGCACTGAACCGGTTATTTCACCAGTTGATAATAAAACTATATTTAATAAAGAAGCTAGCACCACCCCGACGTCAGGTGGTTATTTATCAAAGCCATCCAACATCTATGCTGAGGAACCTGATCATTTACAATCCAAAACTAATAACCCTGTTGAAGAGCCATCGCCTTTGCAAAGTAATGCATCAACCGACGGGAAGGTAAATGAAATGCAAATGGTGATTAAAGATCCCAATGCGGCGAACGAGTCCGTGGCACGCTCAACTCAAAGCGAAAGCTATTCTGCCGAGGAACCTGCAATGCAGGACGAGGCGGAAGATCAAAAGCGTCGTGCAGCAGAACGTTTAAACAAGTTGCGCAACTTGTCGTACAATGTTAATGCTGCCGATTCAAACAATGAGTTTGAAACTGTGCCGGCTTATGTTCGCCGCAATTTTCATTTAAAGGACGCCCTGGCCTCGGTAGAGAAATTTTACAGCAATTATACCGTTAAAACGGATGAGAATGATCAAACACAAATAAGCACCATCAATACTTTTCTGGATGGTAAAAAGCCGGACTGATTTGGTGAATGGTGAGTGATGAAGGATAAGTAGTAAGTGCAAGCAGAAGAGCTCATTGTTCCGTAATATATGTATAAGAGACGCCAGGGCCAACACCTGCCGTCTCTTTTTTAATGGTATCACTGGTTAACTTTACTGCACATCATGACAACAGTACTCATAACAGGCGGCACGGGTTTAATAGGCAACAGGCTTACCGGGTTGCTTATTGAAAAAGGATACCGGGTTATTATCCTTACCCGCAATAAAAAAGAGGGGATTAAAAATAACGCGTCAAACCCTTCCTATGCCACATGGGATCCTGCTAAAGCTGTTATAAATATAGCGGCTGTGCAGGAAGCCGATTATATCATCAACCTTGCAGGCGCGGGTATTGCAGATAAGCGGTGGACGGCTAAAAGAAAAACAGTAATTGCCGAAAGCAGGGTAAAGAGCGGAGAACTTATTGTAAAGGCATTGAAAGAAAATGCCAACAAGGTAAAAGCGGTTATCAATGCTTCTGCTATGGGCTGGTATGGCGATGACAGCCTGTTGAAAAAAGAAGCGCATGCTTTTACAGAAAACATGCCTGCCGCTCCCGGCTTTTTAGGTGAAACCTGCAAAGCTTGGGAAGAAAGCATTGAACCGGTAACATCCATAGGAAAAAGGCTGGTAAAAATAAGAACGGGTTTGGTACTCAGCACTAAGGGCGGAGCGCTCCGGGAATTTACCCGCCCGGTACGCTTTGGGATAGCGGCCATACTGGGTAGCGGTAAACAAATGCAAAGCTGGATACATATTGATGATATTTGCCGCATTTATATTCATGCTATAGAAAACGAACAGCTTCATGGCGCTTATAATGCCGTTGCGCCAAAGCCTGTTGACAATAAATCGCTTGTTACCGATCTTGCAAAAAAAATGAAAGGTTCATTTTATATCGTGATATATGTTCCGACTTTTATTTTAAAATGGATGCTCGGAGAAATGAGCGCTGAATTATTAAAAGGAATTACCTTAGATGGTGATAAAATACGCGCCACCGGCTTCCGGTTTTTATTCCCTTCCTTAGAAGCCGCACTGAACGACCTGGTGTAGGAGGTATCAGGTGTCAGGCAGATAGGTGAGTTTATAGTTTTTAGTTTGTGGTTTGTGGTTGCTTCGAATTTAGTCCTGCACCTGCGGGATCTGCTTCGGGTTTGAGATTTATTTGGTTCTTGTAATTTGGCTTTGGGTTCTTACTGTTACTGTATTCCTTCGGATTTCGAATTTCCGGCTTCGTACTTGATTATTTGGAATTTATTTGGCTCTTGTGATTTGGTTCTTAATGCTTTGTATTCCTTCGTATTTCGAATTCCCGGCTTCGTATTTAATTTTATCTGTCACTGGCAATTGCTTCCGGTTATTACAAATTTATATTAGGTTTGTTCTGCAAAAAACATACTGCATGAAAAAAATATGCTTACTCCCGATCGCCTTTACCTTCTTGATTTCCTGCAACTACCGCGAAACCGTTCGGGGAAATGGTAATGTTACCACGGAATCCAGAACAGTAAGCAACTTTAAAGACATTCAGCTCAGAGGCTCCATGAATGTGCATCTCATAAAAGGCGGCGACCATGCGGTGGAAATACAAGGAGAAGAAAATATCATCCCTTATATAGAAACCTATGTAAACGATGGAAAATTAATAGTGAAGTATACAGACGATGTTAATATCAATACCCGCCGGGATGTAACCGTAACGGTAACGCTACCCGAACTGCAGGAAGTTGATATTACAGGTTCGGGTGATATCACAGGCGAAACAAAGTTTACCGGCAACGATGAAATAGAGCTGGGAATAACGGGATCGGGGAACATGAGGCTTAACTTAGACGCTCCCGCCATTGAAGCAAAAATAACCGGATCGGGAGATATTTATCTTAGCGGCAATACAAGGGATATCAAATGCAGTACCACGGGAAGCGGAAAAATTGACGCAACGGAGCTGAAAGCCGAAAACGCTGTTGTTAAAACATTTGGCAGCGGAAATATCCATGTGTTTGCCAGTGTAAAATTAGACGCAACGGTTAACGGGAGCGGCGATATTACCTACAAAGGCGGAGGCTCCGTTTCTTCAAAGATACATGGCAGCGGCTCGGTAAAAGCGGCAGATTAAGGGGAGCAGGTTACAAGTTGCAGGGTGCAGGGTGCAAGTTACAAGGTGCAGGTTACAGGGGTACTGTTTCTGCGCTGTAATCCTTTATTACCTGGTACAGGGTATCGCGTTCTATGGGTTTACGCTTTACCTGCTTTATAAGCGCCACGAGTTCGGTAGTATTCATGGCTGGATTTTGTTCTTCACTACCCGCCATGGAATAAATTTTCGTAGTATCATCAATAGTGCCATCCATATCGTTTACACCAAATGAAAGGGTAAGTTGCGCATTCTGCCTTCCAAGCATGGGCCAATAGGCTTTCAGGTGCGGAAAATTATCCATGAACAAACGGGCCACAGCGTACATCTTCATATCTTCAACTACAGACGACTCCGGCACATGGCTCATCTCGTTATTACTGTTGCGGAATTTTAAAGGAATAAAAGTATTGAAGCCGCCTGTTTTATCCTGCAGATCACGCAATCTTTTCATATGATCAATACGATGCCAGTATTTTTCAATATGACCGTACAGCATGGTAGCATTGGTATGCATGCCTAATGCATGCGCCACCTCATGTATGCGCAGCCAGCCTTCCGCATCTACCTTGTCATCGCATATCTGCCGCCTGATCTCCGGGTGAAAAATTTCAGCGCCCCCGCCGGGCAATGAATCCAGTCCGGCCTCATGCATCAGCTTCATACCTTCTTCAACAGAAAGCTTTGCCTTGCGGATCATATAGTCGAGCTCAACAGGTGTGAAACCTTTGATATGCAGTTCAGGGCGGTGGGCTTTGATCTTCCGCATGAGGTCTGCAAAAAAATGAAGGTTCATTTTGGGATGCACTCCTCCTACGATATGCACTTCTGTTACCGGCTTTCCATCATAACCGCGCACAATATCCATCATCTGATCCACGCTCAGTTCCCATCCTTCTTCCCGATGGGCATATAAGCGGCTGTAAGAACAAAACTTGCAACTGAAAACACATACATTGGTAGGCTCAATATGAAAGTTCCGGTTGAAATAGGTAATATCTCCATGCAGTCTTTCCCTCACCAGGTTAGCCAATGTGCCAACAAATGACAAACTCGCTTTTTCAAAAAGGATTAACCCGTCTTCTTCCGATAGTCTTTCTTTGTTTACAATTTTTTCACCCGCTATACGCAGCTCCGGTAACAGGTGCGGCTGGCGAATGATCTTTTCGGCCCACAACGCTCTATCCATAATATAATATTCCTTTATGATAAGAAGGCCAAAGATACGGTTGAAAAATTATTCATGAGCAGGAGTCCGCCGGGTATAGCCACGGCGCAGTATCTGTTTATTTGCCGGATACATTCCAGTATATTTTAAGATTCTTTGTTGCTCTTCCGGAGGCAACAATATCAGGTTTACCATCACCATTCAGATCCATTACCTGTATATCTTCGCATGCCATACCATTATTGTCTATCCAGTACGGTTGCCATTGTGTTCCGCCGGCATCTTTTTTAACATATAGCTTCACTCCTACTTTCCCTTCCTTACCGGGCGATCTCCACCCCGCAACCACCTGGTCACTCCCCACACCCAAAAAATCGGAAACGGCCAGCGCATGCCCTTCTTTTATACCATCATCCAGCACTATTCTTTTCGCATTATCATCTGTTAAATATACTACTACCGCTGTGCCGTGCATGGGTTCAATGGTAGCAATAAAATTTTTGCCTGCCGCAAGATCTCCCACACGCACTTCGCCCGCGCCCTGTTCTATACCCCGTATTGTTGTGGCTTTGCCAACAGCTTGTTTGAGAAAATTGGTTTCTATAAATTTAACGCCTTCTTTTCCTGCTACATATAAGCCACTTTGCTTTTCATTGCTGGATGCTTTAAAATCAAAATTGTGTGTAAGGTGCATCGCAGAATCTAAGATATATGTTTTCCATTCGTCATTTTCATTAGCCGGGTACTTATAAGCCATTATCTTAACCCCCTCCCCTTCGCCTGCTTTATTGCCCCGCCCGTGAAGCGGCAATACAACCAGGTAATATTCACCGGTTGCTGATTTTACCCACTTCATGCGGTGGGTAGTGGGCTCATGCGGCAACCGTACCGGTTTCCACATTTGTTCAGGATCGGCCGAACGTTTTAAATAAAATACTGCACCGGATTGGTCTGCATTGCTGGTTTCGGAAGGATTCCACTGTGCACCAACAGCCACTTCTACTTTCCCGTCGCCGTTAATATCCTGCGCTGCAATACAAACATTATCGTGTTCTGTAAGGTTTTCCGCTATTACCCGTCTTTTCCAGTCGCCGTTACGGTACCATACGATCTGCTTTTTATCGGCGAGCAGCACATCGGGCTTCCCGTCACCATCCACATCGCCTAACGCTATACCATACCCTATGGATATATCATCATCTATCACCTGCTCGCGGAATTGCGGCGGAGCAGGCTCAGCAAGCCCTATTAACCAGGATATGAAAAAAACAAAAAGCATGTACCGAAGTTATTGGATTTTATCCGGAAACCCACCCATCATAAGCAACGTGCGCATTGCAAATTGTCGCTTCTCCGTTTCCTTCCCGTAGCGGCAGGAAGCTTAGTATAACAGCTCTTCAATGCCATCAACGATCTCATATGCTTCAGCCGTTTTACTGAAATAGCAATCAACCATATCTATGCCAGCGGCAACAAGCTGGGGCACAAATGCGTAAGGCATCATTGTTATAACCATAACAGGTATGCGAAAGGAACAGTTTTTTTGCTTTTCATACTGTCGTATCATGCTGATCAGCGCATCTCCTTTTAACCCCGGATGATTAATGTCCGTTATGAACAGATCAACGCGGCTGTTATGATCAATCTGGCTTTTAATATAGGTATAGGCATCATCACCGTTGGTCAGTATCTCCAGCTTGGCCAGGGGGAAAAATGGCTTTATGCAATATTCGGAAATGGCGGTACTGAACAACTTGTGATCATCTAAGCATACAATATTAAAAGACCGGTCTGCAAATAAAGACCCATCCCTTTTAATACTACCCTGCGCCGATACAAACCATTTACTCAACATCATAACCCGGAAATTTGAAGATAGGATTAGGTATTTTATTCTCAAATAGCTTTTAGTATTGAATAGGGGTG
>NZ_DAOMQT010000092.1:0-8667 GCF_035445465.1 Agriterribacter sp. | reverse complement strand
CCTGTTACCCTGCTGTATGAAATACAATTTCGCCTTTTGCAGGGCATCATCTTTACGCATACCCTCCGAAAGGTATTCGTGAAACTTATCCGACAGCGCATATACGGTTTCCTCGTCTGCCTTCCATAAAGTGGCAGCCACCGCCGGTATCCCCGCCGAAGAAAAACCCCTTGCCAAACTGTATATCCCTTCACCCGTGGCATTTTTTCCTACATTGGTCTGGCAGGCGCTCAGCATCATGAATTGGGTTGCCGGGTGATCCAGCAGTTGCAGCTCAGAAAGATGAATGATCGTATCCTGCATATACAAAACGGGCTCCGTATTTCCGGTATCGGCAAACGCATGGGAAAGCACATTCACAATACTGTAATCCGGCGCCCCGCTCATAAAATTATCGCGGTTAGCCGCGGTGCCCGTAAATAATTTAGTGTTGTTATAGTAAGCACCGGATCTTACAAGCGATTGAGCGGAATGTTGAAGTTCGGGTACGCCCAGGTTATTGCGGAAGGATACAGGCGCAAACCCTGCAAAATCACCCTTTGACTTGCGAACCGCGAACCGCTTCATAAGGTAACGGGCCGAATATACATAGCTGAACCTGTAATCATACACCAAAAACTGCTCCCCTTTCTCATCTTTACACAGCGCTTCAAAGGGCAATAAAAAATTATCCTGGCAAAGCACTATACGCCCGCCAGGTAACTGCAGTGGTTTAAAAAGGCTTGTGTATATTTTATGCGACAACGCGGCAAAAGATGGATAATGATTGTTTAACCGCTGCTTATCGGAGCACCACTGTAAAAAAGCATTCCTCTCTTTTTCACCCACATCCCCCGAATGAAGCTTTATCATCCTGCTGGTATCGGGTGTAATAACCAGTATGAACCCTGTTGTATCGTGCAAAAAATAATGAACAAAATTTTCCTTTTTATGCAGCAACCAGGCCTGCAACTCCTGCAGTGCCGGTATATCATCCGCATATCTGTACTGATAATAAGCGGGGTATTTTTGCCCGAGGGTTTTGATGTAGCCCTCAAATGTTTCTTTTGCCTGAACCAGCTTCAGTTGCTGGCTTTGCCAGGCAGGCGATTGCCTGTTCAAACGGGCCAGCTTTTGCTGCTCATACACAATAGCTGCCTTATAGTTTTGTTCCATTGCACTTTCCGCAGGTGGCAAATGGGCAGAAGCGCCCAACTCATTGAGCTTATCGCTTAGTAATACCGCCCGGCTTTTTTCCATAAAGTAAAATGCTTTGTGCATATCCCCTGCTACATAACAGGCTTCAAGCGCATTGAAAAAAAACGACCGGGTTTTATTGCGCCAGTATAACTTGCTTTGTTCGCCCAACTGCTCATGCCGCGCCTGCACAATAGCAGAATCCATTACAATAGCAGTGGAAAGGCAGGCGTTAAGATATTGCTTATTACCATTTAATTTATAAAGATGGAGCAGCAGCTCCGTTTTGTTATTAAGCAAAACAAGCAACAGGTCTGTATTTCCAATAGTGGAAAAACGGCTCAGCGATGGATTTTGTAAAAATGTAGCCTGGTTAAGCTCATATACCTGCAATGCTTTATGGTAATAATCACGGGTAATTGCGTATTCATTTTGAGGGTACAGCCTGAAAGCGGTTTCGCCAAGATTAATATAACCTTTGCATAACCTTTCGGCATCACCGGCTTTTTTTGCATACACAATGGTTTTCATATAGCAGTCCTGCGCCTGCCGGTAGCGCTTTAATTCACGGAAGTAAAAATTACCCCAATCGGTATAGTCATCAGCTACCTGCCTGAATTCCTTTGTTTTGAGGCGCAGCACAATTGCCTTGTTAAACAACCGCTCCGCTTCATTAAAATGGTTGCGCCGGGCAGCAATCATTGCTTTTATGATAATGGCTGTTGCCTGTTCAAAATCATCATGCAGGATACCCGCGTAATGCATGGCCGAGTCTGCATCAGCTCCGGCATCATCCAGTTGCTCCAGGTATGCGTAAGACTGTGCCCTGCGGTTAAATAACTGTGTTAACGCATTGGCGTCATCACGCTCTCTGGCTTCCGCCAATCCCACTATACATTCATCAACGCATTTCTGGTAATCGCCATTTCTGAATAAAATATCTGCTTTCAATACCCTGCATGCCGTTGCCAGGGAGCTATGGAGATTTCGTTTTTTGCTAACAATGATAACACTGTCGTAATAATCTAACGCCTTATTGTTTATACCGAGTGACTTATAAAAAATACCGAGGTTGTAATAGCTGTTTATTACATAATCCGGTGAAGTGTTTGCCGCTCCTGAAGTATTGACCGCTACAGACTCAAGCATGTATTCAATAGCCTCTCTGGTAGCATGTCCGTCATTTTGAAGATAATGTAAGGTAGCTATGCGGTGGAGCAAACGGGCATACACAGCATCTTTACACAGCTTACCATCTTCAAATGCATGCTTCAGCCGGTAAGCCTGCTGCAATTTTTCACTATCCGTGCCTGTACCGTTTTCTATGGCAATAATTTTATTCCAGATATCCTTTCCGGAAATGCATTGCGAAAAACAGGGAACGCTAATAATAAAAGTGGTGAGGAGCGAAAGCATCGCCTTTCCCAATAATATATTGCCTGCATCAACCATTTGCTTCATCGCTGTTTCACAAAGATCATCTTTGTAAAGAAAACAGCGCCTGCTGATTTGCATCAACCATTTTGTTAATCACTTTTCCCTCCTTTACTTTACCCGCTAACCCGGGTTCGTTATACAAAAAAGAAGGGCTGGGCTGGCTTTTGAGTATGCTGAAAATACTGTCTTTTATACTGAACGTAATGGGAGCGTTTAACAGGTTTTTATAACTGTGATGCCATGCTGCATATTTCCCCGTAGCCACGGGTGCGGCAAATGAAGACCCTGAAACAGGCGGCAGGCCTGCGTTAACAGGATTGGTAAAATAAAAATGCCCGGCATTATCTGCTCCATCCGCATGCACACCTGCGTCTACCACCTGATTTGAAAAATTCTGGGCAGGGCTTACCTGGTCTTTGTATACGGTGGTTATGGCTATAACATTGGGCAAAACGGGTGCAAGCGATGCAGGGTAAAAGTACACACTGTCGAGATTGCGTTTCTGCAATGTATCGGCCGGATTGTACTCAGGATCTTCCATCGCGTCATCTTTGTTACCGGCTGCCGTAACCAGCAGAATGTTATGCTTTGTAAGATGTTCTTCAATGAATGCTTTCAATAACACAGGAGAAGTTAATTCCGGTATTGCATCGCCCGAACTATCGTATTTATTCCTCGATTCATAATAGCCGAAGCTTGCATTAACAATATCCACCTTCCGGTTTTTGGCGTAAGCGAACCCGCAGAGTATACTGTACAAATCACTTGTTCCATCGGCGCCAAAAACTTTTACGGGCAAAATAGCCACGCTGTTTTGCCGATATCTTTCCACTTCATCTGTTATAAATTTTGTTACAGTACTACCATGTTTGCCGGGATTGTCGTCCAGCCAGTTGTTATTGCCTGCTATAAAGTTCCAGCCGCTACCCGCACCGGGTATACAGGCGCTATCGGCAGCTTTATATAAAAAGGAAGAGTTAACAAAACTGGTATCCAGCCCCGTATCAAAAACAGCCACTTTTACTTCCGTACCGGAAAATGATACAACAGGCGGAAGCTTTGCTTCCCTCAATTCATTAAGCCCGTCAGGAAATCTTACCGGGATGTTGGTGCTGAAATAAAGCGGCCCGCTCTCACCCGTTACTTTGGGTTTACCTTTACTGCTGGTTCCGCCATTGGCTACTTCGCCCTGCATATATAATTCCACGCCTTTCCCTTCTAATAAAAAAAGGGAAGAATCGCAACTGCCGCATACAAACCGTACTTTCAATTCATTCTTTTCCTTTTTTACAATATTGTCCTGCAGCCACTTATTAAAGTCCTGCCTTGAAGTACCAGGCTTTAACCACACAATCAATTGCTTATAAGGATCGGGCTTTTCGCCCTCATAAGGAGATTTTACCTGGTAAGTTGTCCAGTCCTGTGGAGTTCCGGAACCACAATTACATCCCGAAATAATAACCATCAGCAGCAAAGCCATAAGCCCTGTGTAAGTTATGGGCCGGGTTGTTTTAAAAGCAGCGTTCAGCATACAAAATAAAATTAAGATCGGAAAATATAAATGAATAGTATTGGCGTAACTCTGATCACAAATCAGTATCTACAGGTATTTTCTACTTTCCAAATGGATAGGGAAACAAATGGTTTGTTGCTATTTCTTTAACCAGCGCGCTGCTTCTTTACTACCATCCGATTTTTCATCCATTACCTGCTGCAACAACTGTTCCGCCTGTTCTTTATCGCCCTGCTGGTTGCGTTGTAATAAAGTTACCGCTTTAAGAAACACTCCGGGATTGCTGAACAATTCTTTTTTGGCGGCCAGTTCATCAAAGCATGCCAGTGCCCTGTTGTACGCTTTTGTAATGAGATAAGCTATTCCCGCGTATTTTAGCGCATCGCTGTTATCGGGATGGGCCTTATACACAGCTTCAAATAGTTGTATGGCCTGTGGGTAGTCCTTATTGTTATAGGCCGCCATACCCTGCTGCAGGCTGTCTTTGGCGCCATCCATGGTAAGACTAAGGTGCAACAGGTCTTCTTTCACATAACGATCGGCCAACTGCGGAAGGTCGGCCCTGCTTTGAAAAAATAAAAAATAACCGGCCAGCGCCAAAACAAGCACCGCAGCGGCAGACATTGCCACCCTGTACCATTGCTTACGGCTATTCATCCGGATTACCGGCGCTTCAGATCTGAAATAAGCCGCATTCAGCTTTTGCAGGGTACTTCTCAGTGCTGCCTCATGGCTGCTATATTTTTCAGTATTATGCATTTCGGCATCAATTGTTCTGTATATCTGCAACAGGTCAAACAATTCTTTATTGCTTTCTATGCTGGCTTCAAAACCTAATTTTTCTTCGGAAGGCATATCACCGGAGAGATACCTTTCAATTTGCGCTGTATTAAAATGCTTGTTGTCATTCATGTGTTACCATTTCAATGAATTAAAGGCAGGGGATTGTTTTACCAGGGTAATGAGCCTTGCCATACATTCTGATTTCTTTTTCCTGGCATAGGCATAGGTTACATTCAGTTGCCTTGCCACCTCGTCCATTGCTATGCCGCTCCAGCTCAGGCGAAGTATTTTCTTACAACTATCCCCCATTTCAGCAAGCTTCTCTGTAAGCAAATTATTTCGCTCCTGCTGCAATACGCATTCCTCCGCCAGTTTAAAATTGTCTTCCCCTATATGATTAAATCCTTCCGTATCGGTAATTGTTACCTTCTGCGTTTTCCTTTTATTTAATGTATTGAGCCACTTGTTTTTACAAATCAGGTATAAAAATGCCTCCATAGGACAGGTGAGCGTAAAACCGCCTGTTTTGGCTTTATTGTATATAGAGAGCAGGGCATCCTGGAAAATATCCGCAGCATCTGTTTCGGTGCCGTTATTGCGGATAATCATCCATTTGATCTTTTCCGAAAACCGCTGGTAAAGCTCTTCCAGTACTACCGCATCGTTTTCCAATAAGGCATTAATATACTTCTGGTCGGGATGTTGCATGGATAATTGTAATGAATTAAGGCATAAAAAAATTGCTCAGGGGGGTATCAAATTTCTAAAGGGCGGATATATATTCGGATGAAATTATGAAACAATATATCAAAATGGATAAACATGCAATTTTTTCTTTCATCCTTGATGAATTTGATATGCGGTTTACCAGTTTTATTTTTAAAATAAGGAATACCAGGCCGCGGTTTTCGTGTGCCAAAAAATAGCTAAGAACAATTCAGGGGATAAACAGGGGTTCTCATGTACACATTCCGTACTCATATAGTGAATCGGGTGCGCTATCATTAGCTTCGGAATGATTAAAAGCCGCTTAAAACAAATGTTTTAGCGGCTTTTTAATGCTATTAAAACCCGGTTTGGGGTAAATTATAAAACCGTTCTTTATTTACAGTCTCTATTTGATCGTGAGCTCAAATAAGCTTTCATCTTCCACAAAACCCTCCAGGTCATCGCCTACCACGCATTCGCTCACACCTGCAGGAGTGCCCGTAAAAATAAAGTCGCCTATATTAAGCGAAAAATAATTGGAAATATTGGCTACCAGGGCATCAAAGTTAAAGATCATTTGGCCGGAGTTTCCCTGCTGTACCAATTCCTTGTTTTTGTATAAGCAAAAATTGATATCATCCTTTTTCATTTCGGGAGTAATATCCATCCATTTACCTATAATGGCAGAATTGTCCCAGGCTTTAGCCCTTTCCCAGGGTAATCCTTTAGCTTTCAGCTCATCCTGGATGTCGCGTGCGGTAAAATCAATACCAATAGATATACCGTTATAATATTTACCGGCATGCTTTTCCTGGATATACTTTCCATTTTTACATACCCTTAGCACCAGCTCTGCCTCGGCATGTAATTCATTGGTAAATTCAGGATAATAAAATGGAGCATGCGCCTGCAGCAATGCACTTTTGGGCTTCATAAAAATAACAGGCTCTTCGGGTATTTCATTACCCATTTCGTTCGCATGTTCAGCATAGTTACGGCCAATACAGAATATCTTCATATTTCAATAGAGTTCAATAAGGTTTACAATAAACATTAAACGATATGAACATTGTGTTTTTAAGTAGATTAAGGGTTAGTTCAAGGAAGATGGATTGGGGGAGAATGAGAAATAGCAAGATGCTAATTTAAGGTAAACAAATTGAAACTTATACACTTGGCAACATTTTTTAGCTAATGTCATTAAAGCAATGCTTCACACTTCTCCGAATACCAGGTTGTTTACCGTGCTCATTGTTCGCTCGAATCCCATAACAGCTACATTTTCAATTACTTCGATGCATTTTTCTATCTTTTCCCGCACAATTGCCTGTTCTTCCGGGAACCATTTGCCCAGCACATAATTTACCTGCATACCTTTTGGAAAATGATTACCTATTCCAAACCTCAATTTGGGATATTTATCCGTGCCTAAGATGTTCTGAATATCAAAAAGCCCGTTATGCCCCCCATGACTACCACCGGTTCTCAGCCTCAGCTTGCTCAGGGGAAGCGCCAGGTCGTCTACAATGGTAAGGGTATGATCAAGCGGGATCTTTTCTTTATCCATCCAGAAGCGAAAAGCCTTTCCACTTAAATTCATATAGGTAGAGGGCTTTATGCAGATAAAGATTTTCCCTTTCCATTTTATTTCGGCTACTTCGGCAAGGCGATCCTGGCTGAATACACCGGCATGTTTTTGTACAAATGCGTCTGCCACATCGAAACCGATATTATGGCGGGTATGCCTGTACTCCGTTCCGGGGTTGCCTAAGCCTGTTATTAAAAATTTAGACATAAGAAACAAGCAGGTGTAACAAAAAACCCAATCCACAAAAGGATTGGGTATATAAAAGAAAACGATCCTTTTTATTTTTTGGCAGCAGCTGCCGGTGCTTTGGCGGCTGGTGCTTTGGCGGCTGCCCCACCAGCGGCGGGTGCAGCAGATTCTTCCTGCTTCAACTGACGGGTCATTACCACAGATGCAATAGGAATACGGGGTGAATTCAATACTTCATAATGCTCGGCTTTCACATCTTCCACCCGCACGTTTTCGTTGATCTCAAGATCGGTTAAATCTACTTCAATATTTTCCTGCAGGTATTGAGGCAGGGTTTTAATCTTTAAGGTTTTCATTTTGGTTACCAGCCTTCCCCCGGCTTTTACGCCTGCGGCTACTCCTGTAAATTTCAGCGGAATATTGGCAATAACCTTTTTAGATTCCGAAAGCTCTAAAAAATCAGCATGATTCAGCTTGTCGCTTACGGTATCTAACTGTATATCTTTTAAAATACACTGGTACGACTGCCCGTTAACACTGATGTTCGCCAACTGAAATTCGGATGTGTACACTAACGGTTTAAAAGCCAGCGCAGGCGCCTGAAAATTCACCTCTTTGCTGCCGCCGTAAATTACACCAGGCACCAAACCCTGAGAGCGGAGCTGCCGGGTGGCTTTCTTTCCGGTTCCGGTCCTCAGTTGTCCTTCGATTGTAACTGTTTTCATTTTTATTTTGAGTTTAATATTTACTATTTATTTCTTAACTGGCTATGTATGAAAAGACTTGTAATGCTTTTATTCTCATACGCGTTACGAATGGCTTTCGCGAACAAACCCGCAACGCTTAATACTTTTATTTTTTCCGGATGCTCCCTTAGAGGCAGCGTGTCGCAAACCACCAGTTCCTCCAGCACACTATTTTCAATATTCCTGTACGCATTACCACTCAATACCGGATGCGTACATAAGGCCCGTATACTGGTGGCGCCTTTTTCAATGAGCAAACCTGCTGCTTTTGCAAGTGTGCCGCCCGTATCGCATATATCGTCAATAAGCACTACATTCCTGTTTGTTACATCGCCTATTACCACCATGCTTGATATCTCATTCGCCCGCTTACGATGCTTGTCGCAGATCACCATTTCGGCATTGAAATAACTGGCTATTTCGCGTATCCTGTTAGCGCTTCCCACATCGGGGGCGGCAAAGGTAAGGTTTTCCAGATTAAGTTTTTCAATATAAGGGATGAAAATAGCAGAGCTGTCCAAATGATC
>NZ_DAOMQT010000091.1:0-8711 GCF_035445465.1 Agriterribacter sp. | reverse complement strand
ACTTCGTGGCAAAAATCAACAATTTACAAAATAGGAACTGTAAGCATTTAATTACATTTTGATTAAAAGTTGTGCAACTGGTTGCAGAAATTTCTATTAGATCATGGGACTGTATTGATTTTTCCGCTTTTGAGCAACCCCAAATTAGAAGGACTAGCGGTAAGCTTATCTTATTTACTTGCGGCAACGGTTGCCCCGTTTTCAATCCAGAATTTTTCCAGTATGGATTTAACCGATGCTTCAACATTTTTGTCTTTCAGCTTGCCCGAGCTATAATCCTTTGCCAGCGCAAACAAATGCTCATGCAGCACTTTATCATCAACCGAGTTTTTTAAGGCAACAGTGTTATGAGCAGCTAAATATTGTTCCCATGCCTGACGCACTTTAGTCCAGTAAGGCTGCGTCTTTTTCCAGTAAGCTCTTCCGGCATCGCAGTTCTTATCATCTACACGCACATAGGTGTTCTTTCCTTTTTCTTCTACCAATAGCTGATCAACACCATCTTTACGAATGATCTTTTCATTATCCTGCTCATGCACATAGCCTTTATCATTGAGCACAAGCCGGTTTGTTCTTTTAAGGATATTGTAATCGTTGCGGGTAGAATATTCTCTGCGGGGCAGCGGCGCATCTGTTGTGTTCTGCCAAAAGGTTTTGCCATCAAGCGTTACCCATTCGGCCGCACCCTGATAGCGGGGCGCATCGCTTACCTCCCATACCGACTGCGTCCATTTACCTTTTACCTGGTCTTCCGGAAGACGTTCTTTCTTCCACACATTATTGCCTGTGAATTTCCATATTTCCGGGTTTTCATAGGTCCAGTCTTCCCGCCAGTGCTTAACGATCATTCCTTCCGAAACGATCAGCAGGTGCTGCATAACAATTTTATTGTCGCTTACTTCAACCGGGAAGGTAAGCTCTGTTCCGCCATTGATCCCTTCGCGTTCGTGAAACTTATACTCCTCATCGGGTGCAAAAGTTTCGGCGTATTTAAACTCCACGTTAAAACATCCGCAAAGACTTTCCACATATTTTTTTGTTTCGGCAGATTGCGCCTGAACCATTACGACTAATACTAAACCAATGACTGTTCCGGTTATTTTTTTATTCATATTTTACAATTTAATGACAAAGCAACAATATTACCAGCAAGAAGGTTTGCAAAATCCGGAAAGTGATTTACGCAAAAAGGAAAACCACTCCTTTAAACAGGAATGGTTTTCGTATAACATTTTTATGTTCTGTATTATTCGCCGCTTTTTACCAGAGCATATTCAAAAGCAGGATAGCCTCTTTCCCCATCTTTGGTCATAGCTGTAAACCTGAGCTTATAATAATTATTATCCCCGTCTTTAATAATATAATATCTATCATCGCGAACAAAGGGAGCCGTACCGGGGCCGCCTCCTGAACGCCAGTCGGCGCCAATACCAGACTGCGTAGTGACGAAAGTTTGCGATGCTATATCCGCTTCCGCAAAGACATCATAAGCTTTAGCGCTGGTGAGCACCTTAGCTACTGTTACATTCCTGTTATGAAGTACTATATCCTGAAAGGTGTACGGTACTTCACCGCCGCCGAAATCGGTTACATTGGAAAAATAGGTCCATGCAATATCCCATTTTGTCTTTTGGGGTTCCACTTCCGCAGCGCCGGTCTCAAAGGAAACATAGTTAAAGAAATAATCAGCGTTTTTAGGAATATCAACCGAGGTAAACGAGGTAGCACCGATATCCGCGTGCTGCAGGGTATAGCCACCGCTTCCGTTACGACTGATCCTGATCTTTTTCCATCCCCTGTCGGGCGCGGGAGTACCAATTCCTTTTCCCCTGTTTACGATATATACCTTATTATCCGATGCCGTGGCCGAAATTTCTGCTATAGCTGTTTTAGCAAGATCGCCATCGGGATAATCAATATAAGGAAGCGCGGCAACATCGGGTTCAAACTGGTTGAATATAACCTGTGTTGAAAAATCAATAGTATCTGCAGCCGTTACATCGTTGAGGTCGTTCTTATCAATTTGCTTTGCCATCATGCCGGTAGATGAATTGAGGATCACCCTCCAGTCATCACCGCTGTAAAAGCCAAGGTCCCATTTGGTGCGCAGAACGGCTGTTTGACTATTAGCGCTGAGGTCAAAAAACACCTTGTTGGCATAAGTGGCGCCGCCACCATCGCCTGTAATGGCCGCTCCCGAAGATATGATCTCGGCAAACTGCAGGGTAAATATATTGGTAGAGCCAATGATCACCGGTGAACCGGAAGATTCGATCTTAAAAACGATCTGCTCGGTACCTTCAAGCAGGATACCGGGTGTTTTGGTTAGTGTAAAGCTCGTTTCGCTGCTTCCGCTGGGAATGGTTAAAGACAGTGTGCCGGAAGAAGCGGCAGGCGCGGTGGTGAAATCGGTTGTATAAGCAACGCCTGTTGGGGTAATACTGATGGTAACAGGAATATCGCTGCTGGCCGCCCGGGTTAATTTTAATTTCACGGTTATATCCGGGATAGCTGCTGCCAGGCCCTGGTTACCCGATTCAAACTGTACCAGGTTATCGGGCAATGGCGCATCTTTTTTACGGCATCCTGCCGCCAATAAAAATAAGCCAAGGGAAAACGCTAATCCTATCTTTAGTTTTGTGCTCAACATGTTATCGGGATTTTTATGATTATACAATTAGTTTTTGTTCCAGTTAAAAGCAAGGCCCATAAACCAGGAACGGCCATAGGCAATAGAAGAAACGGCGCTTGACGCATGGGTTCCCGTATTAGCGGTAGTACTGCTCACCCGGGTTACATCAAAAAGATTACGCACACCCGCGTTTAAGGTTAACAGCTTAAATAATTTTTTGTTGATGGTGAGATCGGCCCAGTGATAGCCGCCGGTTTGCATGAGCCGTACTTCTTCCTTCCCGTCTACGGTGGCCAACTGGTAATAAGGCAGCCTGCCTGTGAATTTGTAAAAGAGGTTTACATTCATCCCGATCTTTGGAAAAGCATAGCCTGCAACAGCATTTGTTTCCAGCGACCATTTAAAGGAAGCGAGGGAAGGATCGTTCGGCTTGTACCGGTTATACCTGCCCGTATAGGAAAAGCCGAGTGAAGCATTGAAATTACGGTGAACCAGGCTGCCATTCAGCGTTGCACCACGCGTTTTATATTTATCAATATTACTGTACGTGGTAATCCGGTTATCGGAAGCGCTTTGCACATAGCCGATCATATTACTCACATCATTATAAAAACCGCTCAGCGAGGTGTTTAATCTGAGGGCTTCTTTTTTAACGGCAGCAAAGGTTAACGACCCTGTAAAACTATTGGAATACTCCGCCTGCAGTTCTGTATTACCTATGATATCGTGACTGCCATCATGAAAATCGAAGTACAGCTCGCGGATAGACGGAGAACGGAACCCCCTTGCATAAGCTGCCCTGAGATCAAGCCTTTCTGTTAACCCGAACTTTATATTCAGCGATGGGATAGCAGGCGGTGCATCATACACGGAGTTGCTGACAAAACGTAACCCCGGGCGAATATTGAGCCTTTTTACAGGTGTGATCTCCGATGTAATAAAAAACGCGTAGTCGTTTATTTGCTGAACGCCTGTTTTTATTCTTTCGCCATCACCATTTTCTATATTAATATCCACACCAGGTTGAAACGATACAACAGGCGACATCCTGTACAGCACTGTTCCGCGAAAAGTGAAGCCATTGAAAGCCGACAAGCTATGCGCGCCGGGCGCGGTAGCTACTCTTACATCACCATCGGGGTAATATAATGTGGAATACACCTGCCTGGTGAAATGGGTATAAGACGCTATTGCGTTTGCCGACAATTTGGGATTAAAAGTATAGGCTGCCTGCAATTGCTGCATCAGCCGGTCTGTAATATATTCCTGGTCAAGCGCAGGCTGGCTGCCGGTTATATTAGCCGGGTTGGTAATGATCTCATCCAACCCGTCGAACCTGTAATACACATTGAGCTTTGAGGTACGATAGCCCACCATACCGTTACCAACGATCTGATCTTTTTTATGCCACAGCAATTCCCTGCCAACAGCCGAATCTTTCCAGCCACCAAATAAATTCCGGCCAATGCCACCATTGATATACCAGTTTTTATAAGTAGCCGAACCGCCCACATACTGGTTATGTATGCCCTGCTGTAAACCATATTCTTTGCCAACAGTTTCTTCATGAAGCCGCGCATTTACAGCAAATTTTTCTTTTCTGGGTTTTTGTGTGATGATATTAATAACACCTGCCAGCGCATCGGCTCCATAGATCACCGACATCGGTCCCTCAATAATTTCGATCCGTTCAATGGAATTTACTTCCACCTGGTTAATATTGATCTCATTGGAAGTTCCCTGCCGGCCAATCATTGGCACCCCGTCAATTAAAATTTTTACATTTTGACCCGACAAGCCCAGCATGCTGATGTCTGAACCGCCTGTGGCGGCATCCTGCGAAAAACGGATGTTCAACTGGTTGCTGAGCACATCCTGCAGTTTGGAGGCAGCCTGCTTCTGTATCTGTTCTTTTGAAATGACCCTTACCTGGTAAACGGAATTTTTTACAGATTGCGGCTTGTATTGCCCGGTTACCACTACTTCCGCCAGTTCTTTTGCAGCCGTAGTGTCTTGCTGCGCAAGCACCGTATTAACCAATAATACAATTCCGGTAACAAAGTATATCTTCCTCATAATGTGTGATCGCTCCTGCAAATCCCGGTTTAAAAGATGGTATATTTAAAAGAAGTAGCACTACCGGCAAACCAGGTTGCCCGGTATTTTTGCAAATGTGTGGCAGAATTACCATTTGGCTTTACGCAGAAGGGAAAACTATTTACGAAAGGGGGAAACTGACATTTGTATGACAAAGGGGAGCCAGTAAAGCACAAGAACCAAATGACAAAGATCAAATAGTATAAAGATGCTTCGTTCCCCAGCATGACAGACAAAAGTCAAATCCGAATATTCAAATCCGAAATCCGAAGAACACAACGGTAAACAAAAAACTATAAACTACAAACTCCCAAATCCGAAGCGAAATCCAATCTCAAATCCCGGATCTCAAATTTCAAATCAGTTGCCGCTGACAGCTTTTTTATACCCGTATACGCAATGCCTGCACCCGCTTTGGCAGCAATAACCCCTTAACAGGTGATACAGCTCTGTGAATACCCAGTTATTATGCTCCTTATAATAATGCAATCCTTCAATCAGCATTTCCTTCTGCGCCGGGAATTGATAGCCCCTTGCCATTTTAATATCGTGGTTGATCTTTTCAAGACAGCTTTTGCATAAGCAATCGAAGCTTGTGCGTAACAAAAAATCCTGTGCTGCTTCGCTCAGCGCTACAGTGTTACATTGACAGTTTGCAATGTCACCTGCCTTACAGGTAAACCGGCTGTTGCACTTAGGGCAATATTTTTCTTCGTGCTTTTCCATTACTCCAGATAAAAAAAGAGGCCGTCTCAAAAGCAATATTTTGCCACAAAACACAAAGAAAATAAAACGCGAAGATCAGGACTTTGTGCCCCTGTGTCTTAGTGGCATATCTTCTATACCGGCTCTTCTGAGACCGCCTCTTAAAACTATAAAACATTTTCGCCTACAGACAACCGTAAGGCGTTTGCAGCTTCCACCATCGCTTTCAGCGCTTTTTTAGTTTCTTCCCAATGCCTTGTTTTTAAGCCGCAATCGGGGTTTACCCAAAGCTGCTCAGCGGGAATAACGGCTATTGCCTTTTCCATCAGCGCAATCATTTCATCTTTTGAAGGCACCCTGGGCGAATGGATATCATACACGCCCGGGCCGATATCATTGGGATACTTAAAATCCGAAAACGCATTCAGCAGCTCCATTTGCGAACGCGAACATTCGATGGTAATTACATCGGCATCCATCTCTGCAATATTTTGAATGATGTCGTTAAACTCGGAATAGCACATGTGGGTATGAATTTGCGTTTCATCTTTCACCCCGCCCGCCGCAATACGGAACGCGCGAACAGCCCATTGCAAATACTGTTGCCAGTTTTCTTTTCGTAGCGGCAACCCTTCCCGGATGGCAGGCTCATCAATCTGTATGATTTTTATTCCCGCTTTTTCCAGGTCGGTAACTTCATCGCGTATAGCCAATGCAATTTGTGTGCAGGTTTTGCTCCGGGGCTGGTCGTTACGTACAAAGCTCCATTGCAGAATGGTAACCGGACCCGTAAGCATTCCCTTTACCCACCGATCAGTTAAAGATTGCGCATAAGCCGTCCATTTCAATGTCATGGGCGCCGGGCGGCTCACATCGCCATATATGATGGGTGGCTTAACACAGCGGCTGCCATAGCTTTGCACCCATCCGTTTTTGGTGAATACAAAACCATCTAATTGCTCACCAAAATATTCCACCATATCATTGCGTTCAAATTCACCATGCACCAAAACATCTATACCGGTTTCTTCCTGCCACCGGATAGCTTCCGCTGTTTCTTTTGCGATGCGTTCGTTATACTGTTCCTGCGTAAGCGTTCCTTTTTTAAGCGCTGCCCTCCAGCTTCTTACTTCGGTAGTTTGCGGAAATGAGCCGATGGTAGTGGTAGGGAACAACGGCAGTTGCAGCGCTTCCTGTTGTTTTATTTTTCGTACGGCAAAAACATTTTCACGCCGGTCATCTTTTGCAGTGATAGCGTTAACCCTTTGCTTTACTTCCGGGTTGTGAATGAGGGATGATGTGCTGCGGCTTGCATTGGCACGAATATTTTCCTGCAATTTAATATTAGCTGCCACTGTATCTTCCCCGCTTGCCAGTTGCTTCAATGCTACCACCTCATCTGTTTTTTGCCTGGCAAAAGCAAGCCATTGCTTTATTTGGGGAGTTAATGTCTGTTCGTCTGTTTCCATGTCAAGGTCGCAGGGCGAATGCAACAGGGAGCAGGATGGCGCTATCCATATCCTTTCTGTTCCAATTTTTCCAACTGCTTTGCTGATGAGTGCAAGCGACTGCTGAAAGTCATTTTTCCAGATATTCCTCCCGTCAACAACACCTAAGGAAAGGCGGGTTTTTGCCTTTACAAAATCCGTTGACAGGATATCATTTAACTGCAAGGGGCAGCGTACCAGGTCGAGGTGTATGGTTTGTACCGGAAGACTTAACGCAGTTTGCAGGTTTTGCCCGTAACATTCAAAGTAGCTTGCCAGGATAATGTGCAGGTTGGGAAGCTTTTGTTTTATTTCCCTGTAGGTTTTTATAAATACTTCCTGCTCTTTTTCAGAAAGGTTCAGGGAAAGGCAGGGCTCATCCAACTGCACATAGTGCGCATTGCTTTCATCCAATTGCTTTAGCACTTCAAGGTAAACAGGCAATAAACGGCCGATCAGCTCAAGCCTGTGAAAGCCTTCTTCTTTTTCTTTACCTAACAATAAATACGATACCGGGCCTAACAATACGGGCTTTGCATTAAATGCCGCCTGTTTTGCTTCCCTGAATTCGTTGAGCGTTTTATTGCAGTACAGGCTGAATTTTTGGTTGGCTGTAAACTCCGGAACGATGTAATGGTAATTGGTATCAAACCATTTTGTCATTTCCATAGCGGTAATGTCAAAGCCATCCTGCTGGTAGCCCCTTGCCATGGCAAAAAGCAGGTCAATATCCGGCAATTGCTTCTCTTCCATCAGCGTATGATACCTTTCCGGGATAGCGCCCACCATCAGGCTGGTATCCAGCACCTGGTCGTAAAAAGAAAAATCATTACAGGGAATCAGGTCTATGCCTGCGTTTTTTTGCAGTTGCCAGTTTTGCAGGCGAATGGCTTTGCCTGTTTGCAGCAGTTGCTGTACGGGCAGCTTCCCGGCCCAGTATTGTTCGGAAGCTTTTTTAAGTTCACGCCGGCTGCCTATCCTCGGGTAGCCTAAGTTGTGCGTTTGCATGTTTGTTGCTTTTTAATTGATAAAAGATCAGTTAAAAGCTCTTGCCAAACTTCCGGTGCTTTGTAAAATAAAGAGAGAGAAGCAGTATGCACAGCATTATTATTTATACAGACAGCAAACTGCCTGCATACATTAAAATGTGCACCAACTGACCGCCTGCTTTATACCACGAAAGCATTTGTCAATACGATAAAGGCAGGTCTCCTGACTTGTAACATTTTTACCATCCTTCCCGTTGCGACTTAGCGCCACAGTGGATACCCGTGGGTAAAAACTTTTTGCGTTACTTACAGTTGCGGGACAGCTTGTGATTTGCACACAATTCCCTATTAATCCCACCAATGGCGGGAACCTTTTTCGTTTGATGAAGAAATTGAGTAAAGAACTTATGAAACGCAAATATACGATACCAACTGATATTACCATATCCGTTATCCGCGAGAGCCAAATAGGGCTTGCTAAAAAAAGAAACAAAAAAAGGCCCGCCCGAACAATGTTCAGTCGGGTGGGCACACGAAAACCCCGCCTGCCGGCCGGCAGGGAATACTGCCCGTTTTCGTGCCTGTTCCCTAATTTAGCTATTGTACTACTATGCACAGCCCGAAAAAAACGAAATGAAGGCAATATTTTTGTCTGTAACATACAATATGGAGCAACCGATTGGTTCAAAACCGATTGCCTTATACATCAAAACCTTCTTCCGGGCTTACCGTTTCAGCAACCAAACATCTCCCGAGTTGTCCAAATTAGGTCAGCACATCCAATTTTTCGAGGATTTCCGA
>NZ_DAOMQT010000090.1:0-9140 GCF_035445465.1 Agriterribacter sp. | reverse complement strand
GGCTTACCGCCTCCTTTAAATTTATCAATCAAGTATTTTTACCGGACACTAATGGTTTCAGGTTTTAAAGTGTTCAGATTTAGAGCTTAAGCTTTCGGGCTTAATTGGTATTTGTTTCTTGAGATTTTCCTGCCCATAGCTCAAAGCTGATTGCTGACAGCCCCTTCGGATTTCGGACCCGGGAGTGCATGGTTTTTAGTTTCTCGTTTGTCTTCCTTCGGATTTCAAGCTTAAGGCTTCGGATTTCTTTTAAATACCTGCACTGCGTCATTATTCTTTATAAAAAGAACCGCAGATCCCTTTTTATTGTGCAGCTGTATGATATCCCTTACCTCACCCTTTACGATCATACCCGTTTTTGAATTGGGTACAAAACTATACTTACCCTTTCCGTCTCCTTTCAGAAAGCAGCTATAGCTGGCGTCGTATCTTCCTATTTCGGGCTTTACACCAAAGAAATTTCCGCCCAGCAAAATATCGGTTAGTCCGTCGCCGTCGAGGTCGGTTATTACAATACCATACACGGGAGAGAACTGCGCCTGCAGGGGCAGCGGCTGCAGGGTAAAGTTTCCTTTCCCGTCATTGATCGCAATGCAGGTATTAAACTGCTCCGCTTTTTTTATAATGGCTCCTTCCAGTTCACTTTCCGAAAAAACCTGGTGAATGGTTTTACCCGCATAATCGGCATATTTCAGGAATTTCTTTTTCAACCCGGGCATCTGCATTACCATATCGCTGCGTAAGGGCAAGGGATAGGATACGCTGTCTGATTTATAATAGCACAGCACCGATTCGGTTTGCCCGTTCTTATCAAAATCCTTTACATACAGTTCTACCGGGTGAGCCACATCCCCTCTTATTTTTGAATTCAGCCCGAGGTTACCGATCACAAAATCCACATAACCGTCGCCGTTAAGGTCTGCTGCCTGGATGCAGTTCCACCATCCGGCTGAAGCAGGCAGCTCGGTCTTTATTAATTTTCCGTTTGTATTTTTAAATATCGTTAGCGGCATCCAGTCGCCTGCTATTATAAGCTCGGGCCTGCCATCATTGTCGGTATCGGCCCAGCGGGCATCTGTAATCATTCCTGCTTCTTTTAGTCCCGGCGCCAGGCGATCCGTTTCTTCCGTAAAATTTCCCCTGCCATCGTTGATCAACAGAAATGAAGCGGGGGTTAAGCCATATTCACCCGGCAAAACACGTCCGCCTATAAAAATATCCATGTCGCCATCGCCATCCATATCGGCAACCCTTGCACAGGAAGCGGTAGTGGTAATAACAGGCAGGTTTTGTGGCGCATATGAGAAATTTCCTTTGCCATCATTTAAAAACAAATGGGGACGTAGTGTGGCAGCCGCGCCTTTATCTTCATTGCCTCCATATACGATCAGCAGGTCGTTATCGGCGTCTTTATCGGCGTCAAAAAAAACAACCCCGGTTTGGTCGGCGCTATTGACCACATCAAATATTGTTTGCTGAGACCGTACCAGGCTTCCGTTAGCCTGCTGCAGAAACAGCTTACCCATATCTGATTTCGCGCCACCAATAAAAATATCATCCAACCCATCCCCGTTTACGTCGGCAACAGCACATTTCGGACCTTCCATGGAAACCATTTTCGGCATCAGTCTTTCCCTGTCAAAATCAATGAATAAATTTTCCCTGTGCGCTGAACTGCCGGAAATGAGCCTCTCAGAAACATCCGTATAGAGCGGGCGGGCCGGCGGCTGCGGAATGAATTTTTCATTCGCTTCTTCCTGCTTTACTAACACGGTAGTATTAATGCTGATGTTTTTCAGCGTTTGTTTGCGCATATCGGGCCATATTACTACCAACGAATCAATGGCTGTATTACTGCCCAACCCAATCGTGAGCACAGGATCAACACTCGATTGAAAACCACGGGAAAGCATCTGGTACAGTTCATATACCTGTTCATCGGCATGCGCCGTAACTTTTGCGCCAATACCATCCGTATTCTTTCCCTGCCCCTGCAGTTTAACCCGCAGGTAGCCGCTGTTCAGCTTTTGTGAAGCGTTGTTACGGTACACAAAAGCTTCCATATTCACATTATTCACTACCAGGTCCAGGTCGCCATCGTTATCCAGGTCGCCATAAGCCGCACCATTGCTGAAGCCAGGCATGCCCAATCCCAACTGGTAGGACTGGTTTAAAAACGACAGGTTCTTCTGGTTCACAAAAGCGTAGTTGGAAACAGGGTTGGAAGACATGGAATCGAGAAATTCCCTGAAATTGAATTTCCCCTCCGTTATCACGCGTATCCTGTTTTTGTCGTTCGCTAAAAAGTCAATAAAATCCTGGTTGGTAAGGTCTTTATAAATACCATTGCAAACCAGTATATCTTTCCATCCATCGTTATCAAAATCAAAAATTAAAGCACCCCAGCTCCAGTCTGTTGCCGCTACGTTAGCCAAAAAGGCGATCTCCGAAAAAGTATGATCACCATTATTCAAATGCAATGCATTCTGAAGATACTGGTAATAAAAATCACCTTTCACTTTCGCGTTAAACACGTCGTAATCGTCGAATTTCGTAACCGTTTTTAACCTGTAATCATTCTCCGGAAGCATTTCGGTGGTAAAGATATCCGGGCGGCCATCGTTATTGATATCTGCAATATCAGAACCCATGGAAGCCAGGCTAAGATGCCCGGTGCTTTCTTCTATGGATTCTTTAAACGTGCCGTTTTTTTGATTGATATAGAGATAATCTTTTTCAAAAAAATCGTTGCTCACATAAATATCCGGCCACTGGTCGCCATCTACATCGGCTACGCTAACGCCCAGTCCAAAACCGATCTCACTGCCATATATACCCGCTAATTCGCTTACATCGGTAAACTTTTCACCATCGTTCCTGTAGAGCTTATGACCGGCTTTGGGATCACGGATATTGCGGATATTTTTATTATAGCCGAAGCTGGCAATTGGCCGGAAGCTATTATTAAGTATATAACAGTCTAAGTCGCCATCGAGGTCATAATCAAAAAACACTGCGTGGGTGGTTAGCCCGTCCTTTTCCTCCAACCCGTATTGAGCTGCTGCTTCCTTAAAAGTAAGATTCCCCTGATTAATGAACAGCTCATTGGTTTTGTTGTCGCCTTCAATATTACCCGAATTACAAACATATATATCCAGCAGACCATCGCCGTTTATATCTGCCATCGCCACTCCTGTGCTCCATCCTTTTAACCCGCCCACACCTGCCCTGTGGGTTATATCTTCAAACTGCATATTACCCTTGTTAAGGTACAAATGATTCTTTCCCTGGTTGCTGGTAAAATACACATCCGGCAGCCCGTCGTTATTAATATCACCAATACCAACGCCGCCGCCGTTATAAAAATTCCGGTAGTTAAATACATTAAAGCCGGCATCTTCCTCCAGATCGTTACGAAAAGTTATGCCGGTTTGCACTTTATCCAGTTGGGTAAACAAAGGGTCTGCAGGCGGAACATAAGCGTCTTTTTTGTTTTTGCAGGCGCCGGACAGTATGATGCAGCAGGCTATATAAAGGAAAGGTGATTTGAGCATATGCAATACAAAATACAGACAAATGTAGTACCCATTATAAAAACAATCCTCAATTGCCGTTAAATTACGCTTACTGGCTATCCTGTTTAATTTGAGTTTGTTAATGCAAGAATTTACTTCCCTGTAAAATAGTGTTACATAACATTCATTTATTGGGGTTTGTAAATTTCAACACTACGGCGGTATCATCATTCCTGGCCAGAATAAAAGCATTCTTTCCTGCTATACTTATTGGCTTTATATGCCGAACTTCTCCTTTTATTACTATTCCATTTAAATTTTCGCTCTGTAATTTTCCATTTCCCTTATTAATTAATATCGTTCCGTAATCAGCATCATACCTGCCGGCAGCAATACTATTGGCGTAATAATTGCCACCCAGCAACAAATCAGGTAAACTGTCATTATTGGCATCTACAATCGTGGCATCTCTGTATGTTGAAAGTTGCGCTTCCCAGGGCAAAGGCTGTATGGAAAAATTTAAATTACCATTATTTACTAATATGGCATTGGAGAAATAATCAGCAGATAATACCGCCGCATCTTTTATTTTCCCGGAAGAAAAAATATCAGTCAATGTTGCTTTAGCAAAATCCTCTGCATAAAAATATTTGTTTTTTAACAAAGGTATTTGTTTTTGCAATTCATCTTTACCGGCAAAAGGTATCTCTTTCCCCTGTACATAATAAGTAAGTATTTGTTCTTTCTTACCATTGTCATCAAAGTCATTAAAATAAAGACGTACAGGTTCCTGTGCCGATGCATGCAGCCGGCTATTGAGGCCAAGATTACCCGCAATAAAATCCATATCGCCATCCGCGTCAATATCTACGGGTAATATAAAATTCCACCAGCCTTTTTTATCAATCAAATCCTTTTTGGTAAAAACCCCATTGGTGTTCAGTAACACGCTAATTGGCCCCCATTCGCAACTAATAACAAGGTCATTGTCGCCATCCTTATCCAGATCAATCCATAATGCGCTTGTTACCATGCCAATTTTTGACAACGCTTTCGCATTGGTATGGGTTACATCCACAAATTTGCCCGTTCCGTCGTTTTGCAATAAATAAGAGTCGGGAACTTCCCCATAATTCCAGGGCACTGCCCTTCCTCCAAGAAACAAATCAATAAAACCATCACCATTAAAATCACTGAATGCAATACATGATGCGGTAATATATTGACTATTGAATGGATTTTGTGATTTTACAAAATTTGCTTTGCCGTCATTCAGATATATACGCGGCAACAAATGTTCGTTGGTACCATAATATTCGTTGCCGCCTGAAGCAACGATCAAATCCATGTTCCCATCATTATTTACATCGCACCATACGGCGTCTGTATCTTCATACATACTATCCTGCACCAGGCAGTCCTGCGGTACTTTTAAGAACACACCACCGGGTTTTTGTAAAAAAATAGCACTCTGAAAAGTTTTGGAAGCACCGATAAAAACATCCTCCAGCCCGTCTTTATTGATATCCGCTACCGCCAATGCGGGACCTTCGGTGGAAACCATATGCGGCATTAGTGGTTCCCGGCTAAATTCATTAAAGTTGTTTTCTTTATGAACAAAACCAAGCTGCACCTCCCGGGTGATGTCTGTAACAGGCCTGCTTTTCTTTTTATTGAAATCAGCAATTAAACTATAATCAAAAAGAGGCAGCCCCTTAGTGTATGTATACGCTATGCGTCGGGTTGCCGGCTGTATCGTAATTTTTTGGAAAGAATGATCGGGCCACACCAAAAAAACAGAATCAACCTTTGTTTGATAAAGCCCGATATGCACAGGTGTTGCCATACCCGACATAAATCCTTTTTCGGGATAATTTTCATACGTGCGTATTTCCTCATTGGCAAACAAAATCAACTTTGCACCAATGGCATTCCTGTTTTTTTCAGGGCCTTTTAATGTAACAGATACAAAATCTTCATTTCCATTTTGAACAGCTTTGTTTTCGTATAATAATACAAAGTCATTAATATTATTCACCACCACATCTAAGTCGCCATCGTTGTCAAAGTCCGCATATACCGCACCGTTTGAAAAGCATGGAAGGTCATTATCTATAGCAAACTCCATATCCTGGAACCGCAGCCCGGATTGGTTTTTATAAAATTTATTCGGAATTTTTATTTCGGGATATTTTTTCATCAGGGCAATGTCCGAATTCTCTACAATGCCGTCTCTGCTCCTTTTTTGTATTTCACTGTTGTAAATGAAATTAACGTAATCCATATCATTTAACCTCGTGGGTATTCCATTAGAAATAAACAGATCTTTCAAGCCGTCATTATCAAAGTCTATCCATAAAGGGGCCCAGCTCCAGTCTGTTGCGTATATACCCGAATATAAACCTGTTTCACTAAACACGCCATTCCGCCTGTTGTACTGAAGGGTATTGCGCGAATACTGATAATTATAGCCAAAAGAGATTTTATCATAAAAAATATCGTAGTCATCGTCTCCTAAAGAACGTTTTAAGATATAGGGATCCGCCGGCAGCATATCAGCCGTCATTATTTCCGGGTAGCCGTCATTGTTTGCATCCGCAATATCCACTCCCATGGAAAATTTACTGGTATGCATAAGCATCTGCGTATTTTCATCAGCAAATGTTCCGTTTTTCCGGTTAATATAGAGATAATCGTTTTCATGAAAATCGTTGCCTATGAATATATCCGGCCAGCCATCAAGGTTGATATCGCTAACCGCTATGCCCAGTCCATAGCCGATAGCGGAACTGTTAATACCGCTTTGCCTGGTAACATCGGTGAAATAATTTCCATCATTACGGTATAAACGGTCTCCGGATAAGGAATCGTAAGTATTCAGAAATTTTTTACGCGGAGCGAATGAGCCGTCCTGGTGAACAGCATGATTGAGCAGGTACATATCAAGGTCTCCATCCATATCATAATCAAAAAAAGAAGCCTGTGTACTAAACCCCGAAAAATGTAAGCCGTATTGTGCTGCCTGGTCTTCATAAAACGGGATACCCTCTTTTATTCCTTTGCAAACCAGTAATTGATTTTCACTTTTTAAACCTGCAAATCGCCCAACCTTACAGATATAAATATCAAGCAACCCATCGTTATTGATATCAACAACAGACACACCGGTTGACCAGCCGTGGTCCTGCGGAACTTTTGCTTCTTCGCTCACATCTCTAAAATGCAGATTACCTTCATTCAGAAACAATTTATTGCTCCCCTGGTTGGAAGCAAAAAATAAATCAATCAAACCGTCATTATTAAAGTCTCCCGCTCCTGCCCCGGCGCCATTATAAAAGTACATATAGCTGAACATGTTGAGCCTGTTCGTTTGCGTAAGGGTGTTATTAAAATGAAGACCAGTGTTATCATGTTCCAGCACCTTAAAGGCAGGATGAGCTATTTGCCTGTCTGTCATGGTGCAACCAGCAGCGCAAACAAAACTTACAATAATGAACAGACAAAACAGATATGTAATCCGCATTAAAGGTTCTTTTTACTTTTAACCTAAAACCGTATAGAAAGTTATACCCCAATAAAAGCAATGGGGCTATATTCAGATAGTGAAATATACTAAAGTAATGATATTACAGGAAATAATTTATACTACACACTGAAAAAAATCTTTCTCAAATCTATTAACACATTTTCTGCCATATCATCATTATTTTGCAGCTACTGATTTGAGTTGAATAATATGAAAAGAAAAATTATTGTACTTGTTTTCATTGCCGCCATTTTATTTGCCGGGATAAACTTTTTGACCCCTTCTCAATTAAAGATAGATGAAACTGTTTTTGTCAAGGCAAAGAAAAATACGGTTAACCGGGCAATCAATAATATCCATTTATGGAAGCAGTGGTGGCCGCATGCTGCAAGCAGTACATCAATAAGCAATGCGCTAAGTTATAATAACACGATTTACCAACCGCAGTTGCCAGGCTTATATGCCATTGGCATTGAGGTAAGCCAAAACAGCAAGAGCTATAAAACAATTTTTTCTATTGTAGCATATAGTGCAGATTCTGTTCTGCTTTCCTGGAAAGGTTCAATTCCCGTAAACGGCAACCCTTTTACCCGGATCAGCCAATATATGCATGCGAAGAAGATTAATGATGATATGAAAGATATCCTGTATGCTGCACAAAAATTCATGAGTGATCCTCAAAATACCTATGGCATAAAAATAACAAATGAAATAGTAAAGGATACGCTTCTGTTAAACACACAGGCGGTATTTAATCATTCTCCATCTACCCATGAAATATATACGCTAATTAACAAGCTCACAAAAGCTGCAAATGATCAAAAAGTTCCTGTTACAGGTTACCCTATGATGAATATAGCAAAAGAAGACAGCTCAAAATATTTGCTTCGTGTAGCACTTCCCGTAAACAAAGCCATAAAAGAGGAGCATGGCATTGTGATAAAAAGAATGATACGCGGTAATATCCTGGTGTCAAACGATATTGCCGGGGGAAGCAGCGCTGTTGAACATGCATCGAAACAAATGATGAACTATGTGCAGGATTTCAACAAAACTTTAGCAGCGCTGCCCTTTCAATCTTTAATAACCAACAGGCAGCTTGAGCAAGACAGTACCAAATGGATAACGCGGATATATTGTCCTGTTATCTGATACCCGTTGCCGCATTTTTCATTTCATATTCTGCCGGGTAGTCATTATTTCTGAAAAATAAAAAGCGCTTGCTTTTTCCCTTATTAAAAGAAAGTATGTCTTTTATTTCGCCTTCAACCAATAATCCCGATGTTGCCGGACTTACCCATTTAAACACGCCATTGTCGTTAAGTAAAACATGTCCATAGCCCGCATCCTGCCGGCCAAACTGCGGCAGGAAGCCGAATTTATTGCCTCCCAGTACAAGGTCGGGCGATCCGTTGTTATCTATATCTGTAACGCATATCGTATTAATACAGGAAAGCTGCACCATTTGCGGGAGATGCTGTATTATAAATGTATTATTGCCCTGGTTGATGGCTACGCAGGAAAAAGGGAAATTGAATTGTTTAACGGCAGACGATTGGAGTAAGTCTTCAGGAAATAATTCCTGTATAGATTTTGTAGCATATTCTTCATGTTTCAGGTTCTGTTTCCTGATAACGGGAAGCTGATCCTGCATATCATTCTTTACAAATACGGGCATATCCCTGCCTCCTATGCTGTAAGTTAATATTTTATCTATACTGCCATTGTGATCAAAATCGTTCAGCCATAATTTTACCGGTTGTTCGGCAGAAGGCCGGAGGTAGAAGTTCTCTCCGATATTTGCGAGTATCAAATCCTGCTTTCCGTCATTATTAACATCCGCCACGGCAACGGACTGCCACCACCCAAACAATTCCGAAAGATTGGTTGTTGTTTCCCTGAACTGATTATCTGCAAATGTAAAAATCTTGGGGCTCATCCATTCACCGCAAATAACAAGCTCCTTTTTTTCATTTCCGTCAATATCGGCCCATATGGCTCCTGTAACCATGCCAATATGCAGCAGGCCGGGAGCTTTTGATGCTGTAACATCTGTAAAGTTGCCCTTCCCGTCATTTTCCAATAAATAACTTTGCGGC
>NZ_DAOMQT010000089.1:0-9211 GCF_035445465.1 Agriterribacter sp. | reverse complement strand
TCAGGACAAACAAAGATACCTCGCCGCATTGATAAGGGTAAGTTTCATGTGACTGCAAAAAATAATAAACACTCAGATGAAATTATCACAATTCCGTTTTGACCTTCCACTTAATCTTATTGCACAACATCCTGCCAAAAAAAGAGAAGACGCCCGTATGATGGTAATACATCGTGCTACCGGCCAAATTGAAAACAAGCACTTTCGCGATGTACTTGATTACTTTGATGATAAAGATGTATTTGTAGTAAATAATACCAAAGTATTTCCCGCAAGAATGTATGGACGTAAGGAAAAGACAGGTGCAAAGATTGAAGTATTTCTACTCCGCGAGCTAAACCATCAGAATAAATTGTGGGATGTTATTGTTGACCCTGCGCGTAAAATAAGGGTTGGAAATAAGCTCTATTTTGGTGAAGCGGAAGACCTTGTTGCTGAAGTAATAGATAACACTACTTCACGCGGACGCACCATACGGTTTCTTTTTGACGGTAGCAATGAAGAGTTCAAACAGGTGCTCAATACACTGGGTGAAACGCCGTTGCCCAAATATATTAAGCGTAAGCCGGATGAAGAAGACAAGGAGCGTTATCAAACGGTATATGCCAAACACGAAGGCGCCGTTGCTGCGCCAACCGCGGGGCTGCATTTTAGCATTGAGCTCATTAAGCGCCTCGAGATCAAAGGCATCCGTTTTGCTGAAATAACGCTGCATACCGGGCTGGGTACTTTTCGTCCTATTGAAGTAGAAGATCTAAGTAAACATAAGATGGACGCGGAGTATTACAGGATTGAAGATAAAGCCTGTGGCATTGTAAATAAGGCGAGGCTGGAGGGAAAAAGAATTTGCTCTGTTGGAACTACTACGATGAGGGCACTGGAATCTTCCTTTACCTCCGATAAACTACTGAAACCTTCTGAAGGATGGACGAATACCTTTATTCATCCGCCCTATAATTTTTCCATAGCCGATTCTCTGATCACCAACTTCCATCTTCCCAAAACAAGCCTTCTAATAATGGCCTGTGCTTTTGCGGGATACGATTTAGCCATGGAAGCGTATAAAAAAGCTATAAAAGATAAATATCGCTTTTTCAGTTATGGCGATGCCATGCTGATTATTTAGGGGTTGCTCAAAAGCTATTGCGAAGACCATCATAAAAAGTAATTTAGCCGCAAAGGCCCGCCTGAACCGGACGGGCCGGCACGAAGCCACAAAGCGTTTTCCTTTGTGCTTTGTGGCAAAATTACCCATTAGCTTATAGCTGTACCAGCAGCATTTCCACTCTCCTGTTGGCAGCTCTTCCTTCGCCCCTATCATTATCTGCTACAGGATATGATACGCCATTTGCCGAAATAATAATCTGACTTTCATTCACGCCCAGGTCAAGCATATACTGTTTTATATTTTGGGCGCGCAGCAGCGAAAGTTGTTTATTATATTCTGCACTGCCCGTATTATCGGTAAAACCGGCAATGCTTATTTTTAAAGATTCATTAAAAATGAGCTGATCGGCAAACTGCAGAATCTGATTAAATGCTTTGGTTTCTATTTCTTCATACTGGTCAAAACCGAATTGCACCGTGTTCAGTCCCAGGTATTTTCCGGATTGTTTTATATTATGATGGAGCGCACTGTTCCTGCTGTTGCTTTGTGCTGCATTGTTGTTGCCCGTTTTTAATTTTACTACGGGTTTTTTTTCAATATGATCCGGCGTTGCCTTTACGGCAGCAGTTTCCAAAGCTATTGTTTCCAGTGAGCCCGCAACTGCATTATAATGAGCAGGTTGTACATCCCGCCCAGGCTCATGGATGGAAAGGGCGTTGCTTAATATCTCCATTTTACTGCTGTCACCGGAAAAATGGGTTACCAGCAGGCGGTCTATCTGAAAGGATAAGAGGATAATACTGGTAATAATTAATAAAGTTTTCATACGTGTTTTTTAGAGTGTGTGATAGTATTATCCCTGTAAGGGTTAGTAAAAATACTTACAGGGATGGTGAAAATCGCATGAATAACCATTAAATTAAGCGTAGAAGCAATTTCTTATCATACCGCAACAATATGCAGGAAAAAGAGGCCGTTGCGTTGATATAGATCAACTCCGGAGCTGGTGTTAAACGGAAGTGAAACGATAAACGTGAAACGATAAACTATTCACCATTCACTTCTCTCTCTTCTCACTCTACGCTATAGGTTCTCAACGTTTATAACGGCATCGAGGTTGAGGGGACCGTATATATGGGGGAATGTATCTTCAATGGCATTAGACCAGTCGTAAATTAACTGGCTGGTGAGTTTTTCGGTTTGAATCGTTAATTGAATGAGGTCTGTTTTACCACTGTAATACCTGTTCAGCACATCAGGTATTTGCCGCTCTTCACTGCAATGGATAAATCCTTCTTCTTTGAGCGCTTTGGATTCATAAAATCCTTTTTCTTTTGCATCATTCCATTCAGAGGCGGTAGTGATGTGGTAGATGACGGGCATAGTAATCGGTTTAACTCAAGTAAATTTATAATATCCGTGGTGTTTTTTGCGCGGTTAACATCAGGTCGGCTAAAACGATAGCAGTTACGGCCTCCAGCACAACAGGCACCCGCAAAGCTATACAAAGATCATGACGCCCTTTTACGGAAAACGCTTCTATATCTCCCGTTTCCCAGTTTAAGGTTTCCTGCACTTTAGGTGTGGAAGAAGTGGGCTTAACCGCAATGCGGAATACCAGCTCGTTGCCATTGCTTATACCGCCTACTATTCCCCCGGCATGATTGGTGCGGGTTTTCCCGTTCCGGTCAGTAATAGCATCGTTGTGCTCGCTGCCGAACATACCGGCGGCGGCGAAGCCTGTTCCAAATTCAATTCCGCGTATAGCGGGTATGGCAAAAACAGCGTGACTCAATAACGATTCTGCTGAATCAAAAAAAGGTTCTCCCAGTCCCGAAGGCAGTCCGTTTACCCTGCACTCCACAATACCGCCAATACTATCCTTGGCATCAATAGCTTTTTGCAGTCCTTTCTCCATATCTTTTTCCCCGCCAATTTCAAGCAGGGAGGCTATAACGGAAATGCCGCCGGTTACGGACTTGCTTTTTTCCTGAGGTAAGGCAAGTAATATTTTTTTGGCTATCACCCCTGCCGCTACCAGCGCTACCGTAAGCCGTCCGCTGAAATGACCGCCGCCCCTGTAATCTTCAAATCCGCCAAACTTCTGATGTGCTACAAAATCTGCATGACCGGGCCGGGGTACAGCCCGCTGCTTCTGGTAATCTCCCGAACGGGTATTGTTATTTTCAAAGAGTATGGTAATGGGGGCACCCGTTGTAGTATCGTTAAAAATACCGCTCTTAAAAATGGGCAGATCCGATTCCTGCCTGGGCGTTGTTCCTTTTTGTGTGCCTCCTTTCCTCCGTTCTATATCGTTCAAAAAGTCATCCACCTTCAGGGGCAAACCGGCGGGGCAGCCGTCAATACAGATGCCCACACTTTCACCATGCGATTCTCCAAATATATGTACGCGAAATAGTCTCCCAAAAGAATTCATATGCGAATTTACTTAAAGCTAATGATTGGTTATTGAATATGAGCGGACTGCTGCTTTATTTTTACGTTTGCTCCCAGCTTAACGAGGTCTTCATAAAAATCGGGATATGATTTGCTGATCGCGCCGGCTTCTTCAATTGTAGTTGCTCCTTCAGCACGCAGCGCAGCCACAGCGCAGGCCATGGCAATCCGGTGGTCATGACGGGAATGCACCGTTGCACCTTTTAATCCCTTTCCGCCATGCACATGCATGATATCATCCTGTAAATCTATCTGCAGTCCCATTTTTCCAAACTCATCCTGCAGGGTTAGCCCGCGGTTGCTTTCTTTATGCGCTAACCTGCTTACGCCTTTAATAACGGTTGTGCCGCTGCTATATGCTGCCAATGCTACCAACGGGGGGAAAAGATCGGGGCAGTCGGTGGCGTCAAAGGTAAATGCTTTTAATGCACCCGGAACTAACCTGATCCCTTCATCGCTGATGACTGTTCCGGCGCCTGCATCCTGCAACGCTTCCAATATTTTTTTATCGGCCTGCGCAGAATTCGGATCAAGTCCGCGTACTGTTATCTCTCCGGCGATAGCGCCTGCTACCAGCAGGAATGCTCCGCCGCTCCAGTCGCCTTCCACGGTATACGTGGTTTCGGATGGCGCAAGACGTGCGGGCGACTGGTCAAAATAAAATGCCTTATAATTGTTGTTTTCCGGTGTTTTCAAACCAAATAGCTGCATCACCTTAAGTGTAAGATCTATGTAAGGCCTGCTTTTTAAATTATTTACTTTGATGGTAACATCACGGGCTTCTGCAGCAGCATAGGCCATCAGCAAACCCGTTAAAAACTGGGAGCTCAGTGAACCGTCAATTTCAATATTACGGGGCTGCAGCGGCCCGGAAAGAACAACGGGCAGCCTGCCGTTATTTGAACTAACGGTTACGTTTAAACGCGGGAATATTTCATCAAAAAAGTCCATCGGACGCGACAGTAAACTTCCTTCTCCTTTTATAGTAACAGGCAGCCTGCTTAATGCTATAACCGGAGCAAACATGCGTATTCCTAACCCGCTTTCCCCGCAATTGATGGTGAGGGCATTGTTTTGACTGATGCCCGGAGAAGACAGGTTGACGCCGCTGCTGTCTGTTTCTATAGCTCCATCGCTGCGTGTATTCACTTTTGCGCCTAAGGCTGTAATTACCTGCAGGGCAGCCTTATCATCATTGGAATGTCCGGGGTTATAAATAATACTTTTTCCCCCGGATATCAGCGCCGCAGCGCAAGCCCTTTGCATAGCACTTTTGGATGCAGGCGCCTGAACCGTATCAGAGAGTACTGAAGGTTGAATGGTTGCTATCATAACGCTGCTATTATTTTTTCCAATTGGGGTAAAGGTATTGACTCCATCACAGCCTTACCTTTTTTTTCCAGTAATACATAATTCATTTCCTTGCGCTCTCTTTTTTTATCCATTTTCAGCACTTCTATAACCTTCTTTTTATTAAAATCTGCATAAGTAGGCAGTCCGTACTGCGCTAATAATTTTACTACGCTTCCGGTATCTTTAAAGCCTCTTAACTGTGCTGAAATATGACAGGCATAGGTCATGCCTATGGAAATAGCCTGTCCGTGCGACAGGTCGTATTGGTTTTCCAGCGCATGGCCCAGCGTATGCCCGAAGTTAAGCAGCCTCCTGTCGCCTTTTTCAAATTCGTCTTTCTGTACTACCCGGATTTTGATAAGCGCGTTTCGCCGCACCAGTGAGCGCATCGCCGTTTTCTTTTGCCGGTAGGTTTTAAGCGTACCGGCTTCCAGTTCCCTGAACATGGCCGCGTCTTTTATGCAGGCGTGTTTGATGATCTCAGCAAAACCATTTTCCCATTCATTTTGGGGCAGTGTTTGCAGGAAACTATAATCATGTAAAAGAAAAGAGGGCTGCCGGATGGTACCTACCATATTTTTATATACGCCAACATCAATCCCGTTTTTTCCGCCAATGCTTGCGTCTACCATTGCCAGTACCGATGTAGGTACAAACGCAAACGGAATGCCCCGCATGTATACCGATGCCGCATATCCCGTAATATCCGTAATTACGCCTCCGCCAACGCCAATGAGCGTGGTCTTCCGGTCGGCCGCCAAAGCGATCATTTGCTCAATTACCGTATCCACGGTAGCCTGCACTTTAAAGGCTTCCCCCGGTTTCAGCACAATGGTATTCCAGTTCCTGAATTTTTTAGTATGACCGCTGTACAGGTTTTCATCGGTAACAAGAATGGCCGATTTGGGATCAACGATCTTTTTTAACTGCGAAAAACTGCTGTCGAAATAAAAACGGGAAGAAGCATTACTGAATTTATATTGTATCGAATCCATTATGAATAGTTCTGATTTTGAGATTTCGGATTTTAATGATAAGCCCTCAGCTTATGTGCACTACCATCCGGTCAAATGCAGTCAGCTCTTCTTCTAAGGTCTTTTCCTGGTGATATGCTTCCTGCCTGCTTATATATTCGGCAGCTTTATCAACAGTGGAAGGGCTGACAGACCACGCTGAGTAAATATCATTCCATTCGAATGGATCTGATAAAAGCTTATTGTTGTTCACCCAGTTTTCCGAATCGCTTTGCAGCTGGTTTATGATTGCTGAAACAGACTGGGCAGGCATTAGCTTAAAAAGGCAGTGAACATGCTCATCGCCGCCATTTACCACCATTACCTGGATACCGCTCTCTTCCGCGTTTTTTTTCATGTAGGCGAATAATACTTTCCGTACTATGCGGGTAAGCACAGGCTGTTTGCCGGCAGTACACCATATAGCATGGATATAAATAAAAGTAGAATTGCTGCCCTGCATATTATCGCTGCGGAAAAATTCAGGCGTTCATGATTTTATTTTGATGGTTGATAGATTCCATATGTACCGCATCAAAATATTTAGTGATAAACTCATTGCTCAGGCCGATCTTTTCTCCTTTTCTAAAAGCCCTTTCTAGAATTTCGTTCCACCGGGAAGTTTGCAAAATCGTGATGTTGTTCTCCTTTTTGTATTGTCCTATTTTTTCAGCAAGGCTCATACGCTGACTGAGTATCTGCATCATTTCATCGTCAAGATGGTTGATCTGCTGACGCAGTTGTTCTAATGCGGCATGAAATTCCTTTGAATCTGCATCCTCTTTTCTCCAGGTAATGGCGTCTAACAATTCTGCCAGCTTTTCCGGTGTAACCTGCTGTTTGGCATCGCTCCAGGCCTTATCCGGGTCAATATGGCTTTCTATCATCAGCCCGTCATAGTCGAGGTCAATGGCTTTTTGCGCTACTTCTAAAAGAATGTCCCTGCGGCCGCAAATATGCGAGGGGTCATTTATTATTTTCAGTTCGGGGTTACGTCTTTTCATTTCAATGGCCAGGTGCCACATCGGGGCATTGCGGTATTCCGTATTACCATATGCGCTGAAACCGCGGTGGATCAATCCTATTGTTTTAATACCGGCCTTGGCTATGCGCTCAACTGCGCCTGTCCACAGTTCCAGGTCGGGATTGATCGGGTTTTTGATAAACACCGGAACATCCGCACCGCGCAATGCATCGGCTACTTCCTGTACGCTGAACGGGTTAACTGTTGTACGCGCTCCTATCCAAAGCATATCTACTTCAAAATGCAGGGCATCCTGGGCCTGTTTTCCTGTGGCCACTTCAACTGTGGTGGGCAGACCGGTTATTTTTTTTGCCTGTTGTAACCAGGGCAAACCTTTTGTGCCTACTCCCTCAAAGCTTCCCGGGCGCGTACGGGGTTTCCAAATACCGGCCCGGAGCATATCCACTTTTCCGGTGTTGGCCAGGCGTTGTGCTGTTTCCAGCACCTGCGCTTCGGTTTCTGCACTGCAGGGCCCGGCAATGATCAATGGTTTTTTATTCAGCTTTTCCAGCACTGCAGCTTTTGTATTGGTTTCAACCGCTTGCATATAATAATGTTTTATTTGTTACTTAATTGAATTATTGAAATTATTCCTGAAACTATCTTCTGTGATCGGCTTCGTTCATCCTGATATTTCTGCCCTTATATTTTTTGCCGTCAATAGACCGGATCATCTGGGTTGCCGACTTTTTGTCTACTTCTATCCAGCTATTCATTTCTTTCATATCTATCCTTCCCAGTGAGTCTTTCCTCAAATCGCTCATATCTAAAATAAACTGCAGGAAGCTGGCTTTGTAAAAACCGTCTTTAGTGCCCAGGTTTACAAATAATTTGGTAAAGTCGCCGCCGCCATTTCCTCCAAATTCGCGGCCTTTCGTATCGCGCCTGCGGGTAATATCCCGTCTTTCTGTAAATGCCCTGGGATCCCTGGAATCTCTTTCGCGGTATTCGCGGGTTCTTTCCCTCACGTTCAGATCTTCAGCATTTTCATAATATTTCAAAAATCTTTTAAACTCATGTGCAGCCAGCCGCTTCAATACCTCTTCTTTGCTTACATCGGCAAATTTTTCTTCCAGCATGGGTATATAAGGCTCATAGCTGTCGTCATTTATATCTAACTGCAGCAGGTTATCCATAAAATGGTAGAACTGTTTACGGCATACATCCTTGCCTGCCGGTATCTCCAGCTTATGAAAGGGTACCTGCACCATTCTTTCGATTTGCCTGATCTTGCCAATTTCACGGCTATGTATAATTGACATACAAATACCGGTGTTGCCGGCGCGCCCTGTACGTCCGCTGCGGTGTGTATACACCTCCACATCGTCGGGGAGTTCATAATTAATAACATGGGTTATGCCCTGCACATCAATTCCCCTGGCGGCTACATCTGTTGCTATTAAAAGCTGCAGTGTTTTATCCCTGAACTCACCCATTACCTTGTCTCTTTGCTGTTGTGTCAAATCGCCATGCAAGGCATCAATATCGTAACCTTCTCTTGTAAGCTTTTCCGCAATAGCCTGGGCATCGGCCTTTGTTCGGGTAAAGATGATACCATAAATGCCGGGATTGAAATCAATTAAACGCTTCAGCGCTTCATAACGGTGCTGGGCACTGGCTACATAGTATTGATGATCCACGTTTTTATTGGCCGTGTTCATTTTGCCCACGGTTATTTCTACGGGAGCCTTCATGTACTTTTTGCTTACCCGCCGTATTTCAGGAGGCATGGTAGCGCTGAATAGCCAGGTGCTTTCGCGGTTGGGTGTGTTCTGTAAAATAAATTCAATATCATCCTGGAAACCCATGTTCAGCATTTCATCTGCTTCATCGAGCACTACATATTTAATTTGTTCCAGGTTGATGGCTTTGCGTTCAATTAAATCTATCAGTCTTCCCGGGGTAGCTACAACAATCTGCACGCCTCTTTTTAGGTCCCTGATCTGTGCGCCAATAGCGGTGCCGCCATATACGGCTACCACATGCATGCCGGTGATGAATTTTTTAAAGAGCTCTATTTCATTTACGATTTGCATGCATAGTTCCCTGGTAGGACAAACTACCAGCGCCTGCGGATATTTATCCTTTGCATCTATTAGTTGCAGCAACGGTAGTCCAAATGCTGCTGTTTTCCCTGTACCCGTTTGTGCCAACCCCACCAGATCTGTGGTGCCGCTCAGCAAAACAGGAATCGCTTTTTCCTGTATAGGGGTTGGCTGTTTAAATCCCAAAGCATCGGTAGCCTGTACCAATCTC
>NZ_DAOMQT010000088.1:0-9367 GCF_035445465.1 Agriterribacter sp. | reverse complement strand
TTAATTCTGCATTGATCAGATTTAAAATTTGAAATGTTATGTATTCGTATGCTTTGCTGGAAAAAGGATGTTATTATCTTATTGAGGAAAAGGAGGGGTCTCCTGTTGCGCTCATCAGGGTCATGCTCGAATCCGATCATTGCCTGTTTATAACGCGCTATGGCGAAACGGAAATGACGGAGTGGAAAAGGAAATCAGACCCGATTTTTGAGATCATTGAACTGCTTGATGACAAAGCGGTGAAAGAGTGGGAATCGTCGTACTACAGCAATGAAGACGCGTATTATGAAGACGAGGATTAAGCCATGAGCGGAAAGCATTTCAACTTGTTGTACCCATTCCCGGACAGTGCATGGAGCAGATGGTAAAGGGGCAAAAATGCAACAGCAATTGAAAATGCATCCAGAAGATTGTAAACAAAATAATAACTTGAGCCATTGTAATATAATGATACAATGGCTTTTCCTTTTTTACAACTTGAACAGATAACGGTGCAGCGCAATGGCAGAAAGATCCTTGACCATATTGACCTCATCATACAAAGCGACGAGCAATGGGCAGTTACCGGTGCTTCGGGAAGCGGCAAAACGATGCTGGCATATGCACTAGCGGGCCGGCAGCATTATTCGGGCCATATTACTTTTAACGGACAACCCGGTTATCGCCCGCACATAGTAGTGGTGGAACAGCAGCACCATTTTAAAAATCTTTCCAACACTTCCGATTTTTACTACCAGCAGCGCTACAATGCATCTGATGCCAACAATGCCTTAACGGTTGCCGAAGTACTGGACCTGGATAGCCGGGCGCATACCCTGCTTTCTTCCGGAATTATTATAAAGGAGTTACCGGCGTTGCTGCACATAGAACATGTAATGCACGAGCCTCTGATACAATTGTCGAATGGCGAAAATAAAAGACTGCAAATAGCTAAAGCCATACTGGGCGATCCTCAACTGCTGATATTAGATAATCCTTTTGTTGGATTAGATACAGCAGGCAGAACCATGCTTTCCCGCATCATTAACATATTGAGTGATGCAGGCATAAAAATAATATTAATCACTTCCCCGTTAGAAATGCCCGGGTGCATAACACACGTTGCCACAATAGATAATGGGAAGCTGGTTTCAGCGATACCCAAAAAAGATTTTATCGCTCTTGCAAATGAACCGGCAACAGGTTTCCGGATCAGCCACCCGCTTTTACAAGCATTGCAGCGGCCGGCAGAAAGCAACTTTGCATATGCCGTAAAAATGGTAAACGTATCTGTGCAGTATGGAGAAAGAACAATTTTAAAGCATATTAACTGGGAAGTAAAAAAGGGTGAACACTGGAGCATATCGGGGCCTAACGGTGCAGGCAAATCTACATTACTGAGCTTAATAACCGGGGATAATACAAAAGCCTATGCCAACGAAATTTACCTGTTTGATCAACGCAGGGGCAGTGGCGAAAGTATCTGGGACATCAAAAGAAAGATCGGCTACGTATCGCCCGAAATGCATGTGTATTTTGATTATAGCGCCACCTGTTTTGAAACGATCGCATCCGGTCTGTTCGATTCTATCGGACTGTTCAGAACCTTAACGGCGGCACAGCGTTCCCAGGTAAATCAATGGATGGCATTATTTAGGCTGGAGCCTGTTCAAAATAAATTACTGTCGCTGCTTTCTGCCGGGGAGCAGCGGCTTGTTTTGCTGGCGCGCGCTTTGGTAAAAAATCCACCGCTCTTAATTTTAGACGAGCCCTGCCAGGGCTTAGACCCGGAGCATGTGCAGCAATTTAAACAAATCATTAATGATATCTGCGGGTTGTTCGATACCACCCTGCTATATGTAAGTCATTATAAAGAAGAAATCCCGGAATGCGTAACGCATTTTATGCGCATCGAAAACGGAGAAGCCTCCTTTATATAGACGGACTCATCAACGAAGTTCCTTCATAGATGGCCGCCAGGGGAATGAATTGTTCTACTACAGGGATATACAATAAAGCAGTTAACAATTTGTATTCTTCGAGTTCCCAATGCCCCTTTTCATTGAGCCGGAAAGCTTCCACGGCAATGGATTCAGAATCCACTGTAATATATGCTTTCAATGTAGCAATATCGCGGTACAATCTGAATTTATCTCCCTTATCAACTCACCCTGCTCCCATTTTCAAATTCCCACATTTTCATATTCACCTCTTCATAACTGCAATTTTATATTAAGCCGGTTCAGCCCCTTTGCAATATACATTACGGCAATCGCGTAAAACACCGCCCATAAAAAACCCGGCACCCCATAACGCATGCTGTAAGGGAAAATGCTGATGTGCAACACCGCGAATAAAGCATACAATATGCCGGGAATAATATAAGTAAGGAGGGGATTAACGGCAGCCGGCTTGAAGAAACGCGTCCAGCTGCTTATTTTTTTTATATCAATCAGCCAGTACAGCACACTAAAAATGATACAACAAATACCAGCACTGTAAAGGCACCAGGTTGGTGTAGCATAAATTTTTGAGATGCCAAAATAAGGGCGCAGCACATACCCTGCCACAAAAAGCAGTAAAGTAAATATCCCGGCGGCTATAAACCGGCGGCCGGCAGCTTTAGTTTCATTCTTATCAAAATAAATAAGCGACAACACTATTCCGCACAGCACAACGGAAGTATGCGCGGCATTACCTGTTTGGCTGCTGATCCAGCGCAACGATCCGCTTTCCTGTACGAAAGCGCTTTTGCCGGCAATATAAAACGCAATGCAAAAACAGATCATTGCCAGCATCATTACTATGTTTTTCCTGAACAACTGAAAAAAAATGCAGCCAAATAAATATGCCCAGCCAATCAGTCCCAGTATTCCCCACCACCGGGGGGTCATAGAGGCTGAACCATCTTCTCCTCCGCGGTAAACAGCGGCAAGCATCAGTAAACCGGCTATACCTGCGGTTCTTAACAGGTATACCCATATCCGTTTTTGACTCCGGTATACATTCCAGATCAACACAGCACATATATAAAACAACAACAGCCACAGGTGTATGGACATGCCCATTGACTCTTTATGATATCCTCCTTCACCATTTACCATAAACACACCAAGCACCAGCAACCCAAGCGTGCGCCAAAGAATATGCCATTGCAACTGAAGAAAACGATCTCCTTTTTGTACCCGGTTTTTTAAGGCAAAAGGTACCGACATGCCCACAATAAATAAAAAAGCAGGAAACACCACATCCACAAAGGTCATGGCATCTGCACTGGCAGGCACATGTTTCATCCATAAGGGAATATCTCTTATACCTGCCAGCTCATTTACAAAAACCATTACCAGAATCGTAATGCCGCGAAAGGCATCTATGGAAAGGATGCGTTGGGGTTGGAGTGATGGATGCATGTGCGTATAAAATGTTTATGGTACAAGTTACGATTTGATGCATTACCGGATTTACCCTGCACAAACTAAGAATTAATGAAAAAAGGGATGCACTATTAAAACCGTGCAACCCTTTTACAAAAATTCGTTCAGTAAATATTTTCTCACCTCACCACTCACTACTCACTACTCACCACTAAAACCTGTATCCCAATGATGCGCCAAAGCCTATGTTCTTCCACTTGCTTTTATCGGCAGCCACACCATCAACTTCAGGATTGATCTGAGAAAGCCCAAGCTGTCCGTTTAACTGCAAACTAAAGCCGCTGTTTAGCTCATATCCCACCAGTATATTACCGCCAAAATCGAATGGCTTAACATAATAGGCTGCGTTCAACAGTGTTGTTGCGTACTCCGCGGCGCTTATTTTACCTTTAAATTTCGCATCCAGCTCAACAGCCGTACCGTTAGCTTTGGTTTTATTTTTACCCGAAATGCCGTAAGCGGCATAAGGCCCTGCACCCAGCAACAATCTTCCTCCACCCAGTTCCGGCTTAAATACAAGGTTCACGGGTAATTCAACATAAGAAATGTGCTCCGTGTATTCAATATTGTTATTTTTTCTTTCAGCGCCTTTTGTGGAATATAACAGTCCGGGCTGCAGATAAAAGCCCTCCGAAATAAATAAATCGGCATTAATACCCGCGTGAAAGCCGGTTGTAAAATCATTGTTGAGCTTATTGCCCATGAAATCATCGCCATAAATTTTCTGAAGATTAACTCCTGCTCTTATTCCAAAGGAAACGAGCTTGTCTTCGCCTTTTTGCGCATAAACTGCCGTAATGCCTAATACCAATGCCGTTGTTAATACAATGAATTGTTTTTTCATAATGGGTGAAATTATTTAGTGGAGGCAAAGATATAGCCCGCGTACACATAACATTGGTCTTTAGCTTTTTCTTTTATTAAAGACTTCTTAAAGTTGGATAATGGCAGGTATAAGGTGTAGGGTGGTATAGAGCATCACGGAATCTGTTTCAACTTTGGGTGTGTCATTTATCGGTACTGCCTAACCTTCTCCGGTTTCGGATTTCCGGCTTCGTATTTTATCGGCTGTACGAACGTCTCCGCTTTTATCAATTTTTCTTCCGCCTCTTCCCAACGGGGTCTTCACAGTCGCGCTATTGTGTGAAGTGAGATCCCGGTGAATGTTGAGCCAGGTTAGATGCTTCCTGCGTGCCAATGACAGACAATAGTACAAGGCTGAACTATAGTACTAAAGCCAATCCCTGATCCTCTGTTTATTGTATTGAAGAGCAAGGCTTCTATCAACTAAGTGTATTAGCGATCTTATGAAACAAAAGCTCAGATGCGTTGCAGCAATCTGGCGGGCAGTAAAAAAATCGACCTGATAAGAGACAGTATCCCGTCAACCGCTATGCCCAGTAACCGGAACGGCAGTAGCACCAGCCATACTATTGGATACAGCACAATGGCAAGAATAGCCAGCGGCGCACATAGCACTAACAGAATCAACCAAAGCAAAAATGTAACCATAACATTTGTATTTTCTTACTACTTACCACTCGCTTACCCCTATATTGCCAACGATACCAGCGACGCGTCTTTGGTTTCCAAAAGGGAGCTGCCCATCAAAAATTCATCTACTTTACGGGCGCATTCTCTTCCTTCGCTTATGGCCCATACTACCAGCGATTGCCCGCGGCGCATATCACCCGCCGTAAATACTTTAGGTATGCTGGTTTGATATGCCTTTTCCGAAGCTTTTACATTTCCGCGTTCATCATATTCCACCTCCATTTCATCCAGCAAACCTTCATGCTGCGGATGAACAAATCCCATGGCAAGCAGCGTAAGCTCGCAGGGTATCTCCCTTTCCGTTCCCGGTACTTCCACAAAACGGGAAGGTCGCTGGTCATCAGAAAACTTCCATTCCAGGTCAACGATTTTTAATGCGCTCAGGTTACCCTTTTCATCTCCGAGAAATGCTTTGGTGGCAATGGCCCATGCCCTTTCACAACCCTCTTCGTGGGAAGAAGATGTTTTTAAGACCATCGGGTAAGTAGGCCATGGCATAAATGGCGTACGCTCACCCGGGGGCTTGGGCATCAGCTCAAATTGGGTAACAGATGCGGCGCCATGCCGGTTGGATGTGCCCACACAGTCGCTGCCGGTATCGCCACCACCAATAACCACTACATTTTTCCCCGTAGCTTTTATTTCTTCTTTGAGAATATTACTTTCAATGGCGGCATTCGCCAGGGGATCTTTTTTCGCGTTCCGCTTGTTTTGCTGTTTCAAAAACTGCATGGCGAAATATACGCCCTTCAGCTCGCTACCGGGTATGGGTAAGTCCCTGGGCTGGGTAGAGCCGCCCGCCAGCACAATAGCATGATATTCATTCAACAGATCATTGATACTTACATTTACGCCTACATTCGCATTGTACCTGAATTCCACTCCTTCCTGCTCCATCACTTCTATACGACGGTCAACCACCCACTTCTCTAATTTAAAATCGGGTATGCCGTACCGTAAGAGTCCGCCGGCGGCATCGTCTCTTTCAAAAACAGTAACCAGGTGCCCCGCATAATTCAGTTGTGCTGCTGCTGCCAGCCCCGCAGGACCGGAACCGATAACGGCTACTTTTTTGCCGGTACGGATATTGGGCTTGCGTGGCTGCACAAAGCCTTTTTCGAATGCTATTTCAATAATATGTTTTTCAATTTCTTCAATGGTAATAGCAGGTTGGTTAATGCCCAATACGCAGGCCGACTCACAGGGGGCAGGACAAATGCGCCCCGTAAATTCAGGGAAGTTGTTGGTAGATGTTAAAATATCATACGCTTCGCGCCAGCTTTTGCGGTACACGGCATCATTGAATTCCGGGATAAGGTTGCCCAAAGGACAACCATTATGGCTATGGCAAAAAGGTACCCCGCAATTCATGCACCGCGAAGCCTGGTTCACCAGCTTTTGCTCAGAAAAGCGGTCAATGAACTCGTTGTAATTTTTCAATCGTTCCGCTACTGGTTTTTTCCCCGGCAATTCACGCGTAAATTCTATAAAACCTGTTGGCTTGCCCATTGTATTGCTTACTTCATTAATGAATTAAAAATGTTTATACTTCCACCCTGTGCCGCTTACCTTTCCTCCACTTTAATCTTTGCTTTCTGAACGGCTTTTTTATAATCTTTGGGATATACTTTTATGAAATTCTTCAACTGGTTGTCAAAATCATCTATAATGAATTTAGCAACCGCGCTTCCGGTATAAGCATAATGCCGGGTTATCATGTCATACAGCTCTTCCGATTCGCCATTGACCACCGGATCAAGGTCAATCATTTCGGGATTACAATTTTCTGCGAACTGACCTTTTACATCATATACATAAGCAATGCCTCCACTCATACCCGCGGCAAAATTTCTGCCGGTATCGCCCAGTATTACTACCCGGCCCCCGGTCATGTATTCACAACCATGATCTCCCACGCCTTCTACTACAGTATTAGCGCCCGAATTTCTTACACAAAAACGCTCACCGGCCTTGCCCCTGATAAATGCTTCGCCGGAGGTGGCGCCATAAAAAGCCACGTTACCGATAATAATGTTTTCTTCAGGAACAAATCCTGCCTCTTTTGAAGGATATACAATAAGTCTGGCACCGCTTAAGCCCTTACCAAAATAATCATTGGCATCACCTTCCAGCTCGAACGTAACCCCATTGGTGTTAAAGGCGCCAAAGCTTTGTCCGGCCGTACCGGTAAATTTAAAATGAATGGTATCGTCCGGTAATCCTGCCGCGCGATAGCGTTTTGTAATTTCGTTAGAGAGTATGGTACCTGCCGTACGGTCAATATTACGGATCGGGAATTCTGCGTATACCCGTTCCCGTTGCTCCAGCGCAGGCCTTGCTTTTTCAAGCAATTGCCAGTCTAATACCTCTGCCAGTCCATGATCCTGTTTTTCCTGGTTATATAAACCAACCTGTTCAGGAGCGGGTTCTTTATATAATATGGGAGACAGATCCAGCTTCTTATACTTCCAGTGATTAATGCCTTCTCTTCTTTCCAGGCAATCTACCTGCCCCACCATTTCATTGATGGTTCTGAATCCCAGCTCAGCCATCAGCTCACGCAGATCCTGGGTAAGGAACTTAAAGAAGTTCACTACATGATCGGCATTGCCGGTAAACCTTTTGCGTAATTCGGGATCCTGCGTGGCTACGCCCACAGGACAGGTATTGAGGTGACATTTACGCATCATAATACAACCTTCTACTATCAAAGCGGCTGTAGCCACTCCCCATTCCTCCGCTCCAAGCAATGTAGCGATAGCAATATCACGGGCCGTTTTCATTTGCCCGTCGGCCTGCAAAACCACGCGGCTCCTGAGGCGGTTCTTTACCAATGTTTGATGGCTTTCCGCCAATCCCAGCTCCCAGGGTAAGCCGGCATGCTTGATGGAGCTTACCGGGGACGCGCCTGTTCCGCCGTCGAAGCCTGCTATGAGTATTACATCGGCTTTTGCTTTGGCAACGCCGGCAGCAATAGTGCCCACGCCGGCCTTTGACACTAATTTTACATTGATGCGGGCCGCACGGTTGGCGTTTTTAAGATCAAATATCAGTTGAGCCAGATCCTCAATAGAGTAAATATCATGATGTGGCGGCGGAGAAATCAATCCTACGCCGGGCGTGGAATGACGCACTCTTCCTATCCAGTCGTCTACTTTATGTCCGGGCAATTGCCCGCCCTCGCCGGGCTTTGCGCCCTGCGCCATTTTTATCTGCAGTTCATCGGCTTCGGTAAGATATAAGCTGGTAACGCCAAAGCGGGCAGAGGCAACCTGCTTAATGGCAGAGCGCATAGAATCGCCATTGGACAGCTTTTCATATCTCCTTTCATCCTCACCTCCTTCACCGGTATTGCTTTTGCCACCGAGGCGGTTCATGGCTATAGCCAGCGTGGTATGCGCTTCCCAGGAAATAGAACCGAATGACATGGCGCCCGTAGCAAAACGTTTGTAAATATTTTCTGCCGGCTCTACCTCATCAATGGAAACAGACGGACGGTTACGCTTAAAGCGGAACAGGCTGCGCAATGTGCAGGCTTTCTCACCCTGGTCGTTTACCGCCTTGCTGTATTTTTTAAACACATTATAATCATTCATCCGTGTTGAATACTGCAACAAATGAATGGTTTGCGGATTAAAGAGATGCACTTCCCCTTTACGCTTCCATTGGTATATACCGCCAACGGACAAACGATCAACAGGAATATTTTTAAGATTGAATGCAAGCGCATGCTTGGCGAGCGCTTCTTTGGCAATTTCATCTAACCCCATGCCTGCCACCCGGCTTACCGCACCCGTGAAATATTTGTTTACCACATCCTGGTTCAATCCTAATATTTCAAATATCTGCGCACCCTGGTAAGACTGGAGGGTGGAGATACCCATTTTGGAGAATACTTTCAGCAAGCCGTAGCATACCGCTTTTACATAATTTTTACGTAAGGTGTACCAGTCCTGGTCGGTTTCCCACCTGCCGGTGGCTTTCATGGTACGGATAGTGGCCAGTGCCAGGTAAGGGTTGATAGCCGTTGCGCCAAAGCCTATCAAACAGGCAAAATGATGTACTTCCCACACATCGCCGGCTTCTACTACTATCCCTACCTGGCCGCGGTATCCTTTGCGGATAAGGTGATGATGCACGGCAGATACACAGAGCAAAGATGGTATAGCAGCATGGTCCGAGTCTATTGCCCGATCCGAAAGAATAAGCACTTCAAACCCATCTTCCACTGCATCTACTGCGTAACGGCAAATACGGTCTAAAGCGGCTTTCAGCGACCCGGGCTTGCCATCCGACCTGAAATAACATTGAATGGTTTTAGCCTGGAAAATACCGGTATCAATACTGCGCAATTTTTCAAGCTCAGTGCTGGTAAGTATGGGCTGCTTAAGGGCAACTGC
>NZ_DAOMQT010000087.1:0-10257 GCF_035445465.1 Agriterribacter sp. | reverse complement strand
TATTAAACCATAATCTGAAAAAATGGAATCTGGCGAGTTTATGAGCAAGCCCTAAGTAAATAAAAGAATGAAAATGACCAAACTTTCGTCAGATAGATTTTTGCCCACGTTGGTGTTCCAGTGCCCCGCCGTTGTTGAGTATGCGGGGCGGATACTGCGGGTGGCGTACCAACAACAGAAGCGGTAGGAGAATGCGACAATAAAATAAGAAAAGCTTGGGATGGTAGTACAGAAGTGGAGCCGAGCTGAGTGGGTATCAAGAGGTTTATTTTTATGCCTTCACGGCTAACGTTACTAATTAATGAAGAATAAATGATGAATAGATATTTCTTCAATAAAAGCTTGCTATTGATAATAGCAATTTTCTTCTTGCATGATTCATATGGTCAGTATAAAGAGGGTTATTACTACCAAAAGGACGGTACAAAAGTGAATGGGTTGCTCCGGCTGCAGTACGGGGGAAATGGTTTCAAAGATAAATCAAATGGAGATTGCTACATCAGCTTTAAAGAAACGCGGGAACATAAGAGAGTAAAACTGACGACTAAAGATATCTGCTGCTTTGTAATAGAGAAAGACAGCTTTGCGATTATTAAAAATTTCACTTTAAATTTTGCGGTGCACTATCCCCGTGATTTTGCCCAGGTTTTGCAGGATGGTAAAATAAAACTGTATTTGTATTATAGTGTGGTCAGCAATACCACCTCCGGAGGAATGATGTCCAGCAGAACGATAAAAGAATGGGTGATAGAAAAAGAAGGACTGGTAGAAAAATTCAGGAAGAAAGCTTTCAAAAAATTGATGCCAGTACTCATAGACGACTACCCGGAACTAAAGGAAAAACTTGCAACAGGGGAACTTCGTTTCAGGGATACACCGGAGATAATTAAAACCTATAATGACTATTTTGCAGTACATTAACACAATAGAATTTTGATTTATCCATAAATAAAAAACCTTATAAACAATAACTAACACTATAATTAAATGATGAGATCACTTTTATTCCTCTGTTGTATTGTTATTGCTATACAGTCCAGCGCCCAGTCTGAGAAGCAGGAACAGCGAAAGTTGAAATTCGGTATTTCCGGCGGCATTAACTTTACCCGCACACCGGCGATTTCTTATATTGACATTACACCCAGCTTCAAAAACTATCGTAAAAGCAAATTCGCTGTTGGTGCTGCCGCGAAATTAACGATGGAATACAAGGCCTCACAACATTTTTCATTACAGCCTGAAGTGGGTTTTGGATACTATCATCAAAAGCAGGTGTATAGCACCTCCCCCGTTAATGCCCGCATTTCTTATGGCCATGACGATGATTTATATGTAACAGCAATTACCCTGGGCAATATGTTTAAATACAGTACTAAATATTTTTCTGTTTTAACCGGGCCGCAGGTAGATTTTCCAATGAGTGCAAAGATCACTTCGTTGTGGAAGTCTGAAAGCAGCTTAACTGATATACATGAGGAAATTTACAAAGTAGATTTGAAGAAAGAAAAAAAACTATCCGGAGCGGCTTTTAATTGGATTTTTGGTTTGGAGCATACGGTTATTAAGCACCTTGTGATACAAGCCAGCTACCAATTAGGACTCAGTAAATATACAGGTACTCATATCAACTGGAAAATCGACAAAATAAGTGGTTTGTATATTGGAGCGGCTTATCAGTTTTGATGTTGTTTGTATTGTTGGAAGAATCTCCAAAATCAATAATAGCTGATGAATATGGATTCTCCCGGCTGTTCGGTATTTCTATCAGTCAGAGGTTTAAAATTTTTACCTTATAACCACAACACTGCCATTTTTCTTCCAGGGTTTGTTATTATAGTCAATGGCGCTTAATGTCCAGATGTATATTCCTGCCGGTACAGCCTTCCCATTAAGCATCCCGTTCCATCCCTGCCCCTGTATGCTGGTTTGGTAAACCAGTTGTCCCCAGCGGTTATAAACGGAGAAATACATTAATTGCTTTATACCCGGCATAACCGGCTTAAAAATATCATTTGTTTTATCTCCATTTGGTGTAAAAGCGTTAGGCACATAAATGTTCGGGCCTTTGTATACCTTGATATTGATGGTATCATATCCGATACAACCTTCTGTAGTTGTACCTGTAAGATAATAGGACATATCGGCCGGTAATATGGCGATCGGGCTATTGTTGAGCGGGCTATTCAGGTAATTGGTTGGATACCATTGATAATTCTTTGCTCCCGAGCCAACCAGTTGCAGCGGCTGTCCTATGGCAACAAGGGTATCATTGCCGGCCGATACATTGACCTTAGCAATGGTAATCGTTTTGTTTGCAATGTTGCTGCAGCCATTTTGGGTGGTAGCTGTAAGAGAAACATTGTAATTACCAAAACTGTTGAAAATATAAACGGGTTCAAACTCCTGCGAATTGCTCCCATTGCCAAAATTCCAGTTCCATTTTTCAATAGCGCCGGCGCTATTAGAACTGGTATTGGTGAACGGTATTTCTTTGCCGGCACAAGTGTTACCAAAAGTAAATGCTGCGACAGGATTAGATTGAATGTTTATGGTCTGTTCTGCTATGGCTGAGACACAACCCTGAGTTGATCTTGCTATCATCCTGATGAGTTGATTTCCTGGGACATTAAACAAAAAAGAAGGCTTTTCGCCTGTAGGTTTAAACCCCTCCCCTGTATCCCATAAATATTCCCCAATGTTTCCAACAGTAGTAGTGGAATGATTTTCAGGAACCATCGCTTTGCCAATACATCCATCCGTTACAGAAAAAATCGCTGTAGGTCTGGAATCAACCTGTATGGTTTGTATTAAAGTATCTGAACTACAATGTTGTGCGGTGGTTACAACAAACTTAGCTGCATAGCTGCCTGCATTGGCATATTGATGAGATGTGTTTTGCTGATCCGCAACATTGCCGTCTCCCAGTTCCCAATGCCATTGTGTAATATTGCCGTTGGTTACAACAGATTCATCCCGGAATGAAATTGCCGAATCAACACATGCTGTTCCGATACTGAATTTTGCTTGCGGGGTTGCGTCTATGGTGAATGTTTTAAAGAGCGTGTCGGAACTGCACCCTGCACCGGAGCGGGCTGCCATTTTGAGGGTATATGTATCTGCTGTGCTAAACTGCCGCTCAAATGTTTGTGTTGTAAATTGTTGCCCGTCGCCAAATTCCCAGAACCTTGCGGCTATGGTATCATGCTGAATGATTGACATATCGGAGAATGATACCTTTTTATTGATACAGGCATTGGAAATACTTATATCCGGTATGGGCCTGGCATGTAATGTTACTGCTTTCTTTATCGTATCATTTCCGTTACAGGCGCCATCCGAAGTAGTAATTAATGAAACATTATATTTGCCGAAGTTGCTGAATATGTGTGTAGGGGATGCGAGGTTAGAGGTGGAGCCGTCTCCAAAATCCCAATTCCACTGAACAATATTTCCTGTAGAAACGGTGGAGGAATCAATAAGAGTTAACGTTTTATCGCCGCATCGTGAGTTATATGAAAATGCTGATGTCGGTCTTAATCTTTTGAGGTTGATTTTTTTTGTAGCATTGGCTGTTCCACCGCCGCAGATATTATTAACAGTAACTGTAAGTTGTGCATTGTATTCGCTTCCCGTTATATAAGTATGTGATACATTTTGTCCGATAGCGGTTTGCCCGTCACCAAAATCCCAAAGCCATTGGGTGATGTTATTTATAGATGAGCTCGCGGAGAACCCAACGGTTGCACAATCGTTGCCTGCTGTAAAACTGAAATCCACGTTCTTATTGGTGATCAAACTGGAGAAAAATACAGGTAAACCCTTCTGACAAATTTTACCCTCCAGATCAATTTGCCGGTTAATATAGTTGCAACTCAACCCTCTCGTATTTGGAGAATTGATTACGCTCAGGTAGGAATCTTCCTGTAGTATGCAATAAATTTTATCATCAGGGCCTAACTGAAGTGCATTGATAGAGTTAGTATTCCCGGCCACTCCTATTGTTCCGATTATAATGGCTGATGAAGCAATTGCGGCTGAATCATGCACCGCCAGATCAAATTGCTTGACAGAATTGCTATCTGTAATACCTCCTCTTTTCTCGGAGCTGACATATACAAACTTTGAATCTGGTGAAAATTCGATTCCGTATGGAGAATATTCGTGAAAATTTAAACCATTTGATATTTTACCAGTTGCATTGTCAAAATTAAAAAGCTCCCATTTTTGGCTATTTATGTCGGTTGTCGCAATTTTCCTGCCGTCAGGGCTTGCTTTAAGGCAGCCTGCCGATTCAATATGATATGGCGTTCCGTCTATATCTCTCGTTTCCTGGTAAACCCATCCTTCGGAGGAATTAACAGAAGTAGTATTTACTCCATTACAACTCACTTTAAACGATCGCCAGGTATTACTTCCCCATTCGTGTGTGATAATCCAAACATCTGTTCCATTGGCATCCCTTACTGCGGTAAGTTTTTCACTGCTTGGGGCATAGAGTAAAACATTTTTATTGGCTGTTATGTCACCCAGCCCGTTGTCAAGCGTTATGTCAACTTCGGAATAATTATACCCTTTAATATTTTGATTTTCCTGCGAATCACAAGTGAAAATATAATAGATGGTTGCAGAGCCGGGTTTGGGAATAATGATAGCTGCATTAGCTGATGATGAATCGCCATACAACCCGGTTCCATTGGGCATAGGCTGATGATTTTTGTTCCATACTGTTGTACCGTCTGTGTAAAAAAGCAATAGTCCGTTTTTATCGCTTATAGTTGCGCAGCCCTCGTATGTACTTAGAGCGCCATCATGCAATGCTTTTGGAGTTGGGTAATTAAAACTTAAACCGGCATGACGTCCAAAATACCAGTTGTTACCTTCCTGGGCAAAGGACGGGGTTAGCATAGTAAATAGTATCAAAAAAAGAAAGAGTATTTTTCGCATTCTGAGGTCTGAGTGATTGTTAAGGGTTCTTTATAATGAAATGTGTTCACTACTTTTTGAAACTATACTGTAAAATAATAAATCAAAAAGTATTTTCTCTGATTCTGATAAATTATATATCCGGGGCAATGCATTTTTAAAAATACAGCAATGACAATTAAATCGCTTACACTGCTTTGCACCTCTAATGGATAGGTAGTTTAAGAAAATGTATATAGAACTAAGTGTTTACTTTTATTGGTTTTAGTTATTTCATTTACTGCTGAATTAAATAATTTTTCTTAAAGAAAAATTCATAAATAGATTTTGAAAAATCAAATTAACAATCTATTTTTAGTTTAGCAAGCAAGTAATTTTTATTACTTAAAGAAAAATAGCTAACCCTGACCTTGTGCTAATGATTCCGCCATTTTTCTTTCTCTTTTTTTCATTTTTTTTCATTGATTGATCCGTAAAAGATTTGCAATAAGCAAACACAAACTTGGTAAGGCCAATGGCAAAGTTGGTTCGTGCATTGCAGTAGGTGAGCCGTTGTATTGTTCAGACAGTACCCTTGTTATTTTACAGGATAAGATTTCAAATACTATCTCTACATATTTTAAACCCTGGATATGCTCTTGAGAAAAGCACGCTACCGCCGCAGGATTGCCGCTACGCTAATGGCTGTAATGCTTAGCAATACTATTTTACCCGTTATTTCCTATGCGCTTACTTCAGGTCCTACAGCGCCTGAGGCTACCAGTTTTGAGCCCATAGACACAACCGACATGGTAAATCTTCAAACAGGAGATTTCACTTATAATATGCCTTTACTGGAAGTGCCCGGGCCTGAAGGAGGATACCCTTTATCACTTTCTTACCATGCGGGCATACAACCTAATGAAGATGCCAGTTGGGTGGGGCTTGGCTGGACTTTAAACCCCGGAGCTATTAACAGGAATGTTAATGGTTATCCTGATGATTGGTATAATCCGCAAAATAATAGTCATGTGTACATGGAAGAAGGAATAACAAAAACGTACGATGTAGGGGTAAATATTGGTATTGCCAACACACCGGTTTCGGTAGGGGTAAATCTTTCCTTTTCGCAAGATGACTACAGAGGATTTGGAGTTGGGGGGAGTGTAAGTGCCGGAAGGAGTTGGGGATTAGGAAAAGCTAGTATTAATGCCAGTATCGGTGTAGGCGTTTCGCCGTATGGTGGGGCTGGATATGTTTTTGGAGGTGTTGGAATAGCTGTTGGAGGAGCAATTAATGCATCTGCCGGCATCGGATTCAGCACCAACTTTGAATCTTTAAATGCAGGAGTATCGGGTGGAGTTGGATATAGCTTTGCACAATCGGACAAGAACCCACATCATGGTATAAAGGGATCTTTATTAAATGCCTCTATCAGTACCGGAGGCGGCAAACCGTCCATAAGTGCAGCCGGGATCACATCGTCGGTAAGCGCTTCAGAGGGAGCGGGGATGCAATATGATGTTTCTTCTTTTTCGGTTGACATACCGGTATATTATTTTAATCTCTCTTTAGGCTATAGTAAAACACGATCCTGGATCGATAAATCCACAAACGTATACACCCATGGAAGCATATATGGTTCCGGCTGGGGGGAGATATCCGAAACGATAGGAGGAAACTCCATGACCAATATGGTGGCCTACGACAGGGCTTTTGATACCTACGCATTGCTGGAGGATCCCGCTGAAAAAAACATAGTTGATTACCCCGATCCCAGCCGGGTTCAGGGCGGTGCTTACCCTGATTTTGATAATTACCGCGTATTGGCTCAGGGGCTGGGAGGCAGTATGCGGCCTTACCTGTTCCAGGGGGAAGTGCTGGGACAGAACAGGAAAAAGGCAGACGGCTCCCGTTCCGTTAATTATTATTCTCCGGGTGTTACCAACGTACAACCTCAATTTCGCTTTGAAGGTGATTTTTCTAATTCGTACAGGCAAAACTATAGCCCTTACTCCAACCCTGCGCTGAATTTACGATCAGTTGCTACACCCTTTGCCACCCCCACTTATGGCGATGGGGATGGTGCTTATGGCTATTCAGGCGGGAAGCTTGCCGGCACCAAGCATATAGATATAGGGCCTACGGTTAAACCAAGTAATTCTAAAGGGTATTCTAAATCAGACCGCTACTTATCCTATATGATAGAAGGTTTTTCCATCACCAATGAGTCGGGTGTGACTTATCATTACGGGCTACCTGCCTATAGCTATGGCGAGGAGAATTACCAGGAAAAAATAAAGAACAGTGGGTTCAACAAGGTTTATTTTAACCGCGGCACTAAATCTACCCCGTATGCCTATACGTGGTACCTTACCACCATCACCGGCCCCGATTTTGTGGACCGCAACGGTAATGGCATAGCGGACGGCAACGACTGGGGCTACTGGGTAAATTTTGAATATGGTAAGTGGTCCAATAATTATGTGTGGCGTAATCCTTCCGAAGGATATCACAGGGATGAGGACAATGAGTTCCAGAACTGTTCCATGGGAATGAAGGAAGTATATTATTTAAACGCAATCCGTACACGGTCGCATATAGCGCTGTTTGAAAAAGATATCAGGCTGGATGGCAAGGGAGCTTCTTCTTCAATATTCACTAAGAATACCAAGCAGGATTATCAGTATGCAGGCCTGTTTAACAGCGGCTCTGCCCGGAGCCTGCGGTTGGACAGGATATATTTATTAAATGCTTCGGACAGTCTTTTCGTACTGCCTTCTTCAGGCAGCAACAATGCATATAGCCCCAACGTGCTGGACAAGGCGGATGTAGATGCGGCGAACAGGTATGCACTGGAAGATAAAGCGATCAGGATCATCAATTTCAGCTACGACTATTCATTATGTCCCAATACTACGAACAGCTTCGATAGCAATACGCCAACCGTAAAAAGCGGTAAGCTGACGCTTAAAAATCTATTATACAGGGGTAAAGGGGGGCAAAGTCTGATTCCTCCGACAAGGTTTGAGTATGAAATACCGGAAACTGAAAATCCTGAATCCTCCGGTATTTTTTCTAATGGATCACTTTTTAATACTCAATATCCCTATTTTGAAGTGGGAGATTTACTAGTAACCAACGATGTTCTGCGAATATTTTGTGGCGTTGTCACAAAGAAAACTTTAGTTGATCCTGGGAACGGCATGACAGCATACGAACTGGCAAATTCAAACATGACAGGAACATTAGTCGCAAAAAAACTGGTAAAAACCAAAAATCCACCATACAATAAAGATGCCTGCGATATCTGGGGTTATTACAAATCGGACTCTAAAGTAAGTTTAATAAATTCAAACGAAAATCTGGGCAGGAGGACTACACCCATTTCTGCTAAGTCTGTTGATGCGTGGAGTTTGAGGAGGATAGTTTCCGAGGCAGGTTCAATAACAAGTATTCATTATGAACCAAAGAATTATTCAAAATCTGCATTAAGCAGTGAATATCCTATAGCATTAACAAATATTCAGCAAGTTTCCGGACATACAAATCAATTAAGATTAGATTATTCAGATGATATTAATCTTTCAGACTATTACAATCTTAATGATAGGCTAGATTTTTTGATGTTATTGCATAGTTTTCATCCTAACTCAGTTATAAATTCGGTTAACCCTTGTATGTGGCGCAATATTATATGGACAAATGAAACATATGACACTAAAAACAGCACTTATAGTACATTAATAAAAGAAATAGGGACAAACTATGTTATTGTGGAAAATAATGATTTTAGTGATTTCTATCAGAGTCCTATATCTGTTGTTTTTTATGGTGGCACACGAATCAATACTGTATGTGGTAGTAATAGGAGACCATTTGCCGGCAACATTAAACTAGTGAGTAATCCGAATATTCCTTTTTGGGGGGATGGTCTAAGAGTTAATAAAATTTCTGTTGCAGATCAAAATGGTGATACTGAAATGTCAACTTCATATTTGTACAGGAAACCTGATGCCCCAACAATATCCTCGGGAACTACATGTTTCGAACCATGGGTAATGGAAAATGTATACTTTTTACCAAACGCTGTACCTTCTGGTTTTGGTAACGCTGAAGGGGTAGAGACATATAAGCGGAGGATATTTAAAAATTTACACTCTTTGCTGGTAATGGCTCGCGAGATTCCACCACCCGGTGTGATGCATGAGTACGTAACAGTAACCAGCAGTATAAAGAGCAGTGGGGAGACAGTTACCAGGCAAGTGGTGGGTAGCACCACCTACCAGTTTGAAGTGTTCCGGGAAAATATGATTTACCGCAACATGACCGAGACACCTTATACTCATAATGTTGTTACAGGCTTTTGCACAGCAGATTCAAGGAATATATCCATAAAAAAGTTCCTTCATAGCGTCGGCGCTACTAAGCGTATCATTCAATACGACAAGGATGGAAAAAAGCTGAGTGAGACAATTAATAATTTTTTACACGATGGGTTACAGTCGTTATCAGATTCTTTATTTTTTGTGAACTACAAGGGTCGGTTGTCGTCTTATAGTTATATGGGTAATACATATAATTTAAAATACCAGGGATTCTTGCAGGAGCGCTATTCGGAGGTTAAAACAGTTGATGAACTGGGCTGGACAACTGCATCACAAGTTAAAGCTACGATGTCAGCCCGGGAAGATTACCCATGTGTGCCATTGGGTCAAACGGTGATCAATTACGTCAATGGTACTCAAACTACTTCGCAGAACCTCGCTTATGATTTTTATAGCGGTGCATTAACCAAATCGGTAGAGACAGATGCCTATGGTAATCGCTTTGTAACCGAGACGACCCCTGCATATAGAAAATATTCATCCATGGGTCTGAAAATTGGCAGTTCTACCAATAAAAACATGCTGACCCAAACGGCGGCCAGCTATACCTACAAGGTAGATGCCACGAACCCCAATACAAATTTGGGGCTGGTTTCGGCAAGCGTTACCACCTGGTCTAATACCCTTCCTGCATTAGATATGGCAGGAGCGTCCGTTGTGCAGAATACTACTTCAACAGGTTATGTATGGCGTCCGCAATACAGCTATAGCTGGATGCCTGTGAGCAAAACAACTGATGGGCTAACACCTGTTGGCAGCTTTGTTGATTTTAACTGGACGACTCCGGCATCCTCCAATGCGAACTGGAAGAAGACCTCCGATATTACGCAATATGATGTGTTCTCCAAAGCTTTGGAAGCGATGGATATCAATGGCAACTATGCTGCTACCCGCATGAACTATCAAAGCAAAAAAGTAGAGTTGAGCGGTAGTCCTGCCAAATTTTACGAGATCGCTTTCAGTGGCG
>NZ_DAOMQT010000086.1:0-10829 GCF_035445465.1 Agriterribacter sp. | reverse complement strand
TGTAACATCTGTAAAGTTGCCCTTCCCGTCATTTTCCAATAAATAACTTTGCGGCGATATACCGTATGCAAACGGTACGCTTCTGCTTCCTATAAAAAGATCGGGGTCTCCATCATTATCAAAATCGTTTGCTACAACTACGGAAATATTCATAGCATTAGATGGCAAACGCCTGTTACCAATACTAAAATTCCCCTTTCCATCATTGATATATAACCGGTGTTGCAGCTCAGGCATCCCCTGCTGGCGATTGTTACCGCCCGCACCAACAAAAAGATCCTGGTCTCCATCGTTATCACAGTCAAAGAACAATACGCCGGTATCTTCAAACATGGCAAAGCGATCAAAAAGCGGCTCCGCTTTTTTTATAAAGCTGCCATCGGGTTGCTGCATATATAGCTGACCGGGCTGGTTGGCAGCACCTCCCACATACAGGTCTGTCAGTCCATCATTATTTACATCCGCGGTATCAGCTTTTGGTCCTTCGCGCGACAACAGAACAGGGATATTGCGCTCATGATAAAAATCCACATAATTATCTTCCGCGTGTTTATCAAAAGAAGATGCAATGGGTTGCAAAAAAGTAGCTGTAGTGCTGTTATGGGGCAATCCTTTTTCGGTATGGAGGGGCTTAGTGATTATATAAGTGGTATCAACCGCCGGATTGTACTGCATGGAATAAGACCGGTCCGGCCATATGATCATCATTGAATCAGGTTTATTGTTGCCCAACCCAATAATATTTTTATAATCAACAGAAGATTGAAAGCCTCTGGTTGGTATAACCTCACGGGTATATATCGTATCTCCTGAAAAGACTTTAATGGAACTGCCGATAGCAAAGATATTCTTGTCAGCTTGTTTAAGTGTAATGGCAATATAGTGATTAGCTTTTTGCGCTCTTGCATTATTGCGATATACAAAAGCAGGTCCGTTTACATTATTCGTGACGAGGTCAAGATCACCATCATTATCCAGATCGCCGTAGGCGGAACCGTTGGAGAAGGAAGGCCGATCTAAGCCCCATTCGGTACCTGCATCTTTAAAAGTGAGGTTGCCATTATTTTTGAAGGCCTTATTCGATATGGGCACAGAAGGCATTTTATTAATAATACTTTCAATTTCTTCTTTCTTGCCGGTAAGTACCATTTTCTGAATCATATCATTGGCAAAAAAATTCATGAAATCAAGATTGGTCACATCGTGATAAATACCATTACATACAAAAATATCATTCCAGCCGTCATTGTCTGCATCAAAAATCAAACCACCCCAGCTCCAGTCTGAAGCGGCAACACCACTATAGTAGGCAATTTCATGAAATTTTCCTGCCCCGCTATTAAGCTGCAAAGTATTCTGCGTGAACTGATGATAAAAGCCGGATTTTTCTTTTAACTGATATACATCGTAATTTTCGAATGAGGTAGTAGTTTTAATGCGCTTATCCTCGTAGGGCAGCATGTCGGTAGTAAAAATATCCGGCAGCCCATCATTGTTAATATCACCGAGATCAGCGCCCATTGAGGCAAGGCTGGTGTGTTGCATCCAGTTTTGCAATTCATCTTTATATGTGCCGTCCCTTTGGTTTATATACAGGTAATCCCGCTCGAAAAAATCATTCGAAACATATATGTCAGGATAATAATCTCCATTTATGTCGCCTACCGTTGCGCCTAATCCAAAGCTGATCAGGCTGCCGTAAATTCCTGCTTCTTTGCTAACATCAGTAAATTTTCCATTGTCGTTTCTCAACAAGCGATCTCCCCCGCCTTTCAAAAAGTCGGCAACGGGCCAATCGGCTGCACGTAAATTCCTTTTATTGGCATAATTTAAAGTGTTAACAGGAATAAAGCTGTTATTGATAATAAAACAATCCAGATCACCGTCCATATCATAATCAAAAAAAGCAGCATGTGTTGTGTATCCGCCGCGGTTAGTAAGCCCATACTCAGCCGCGGATTCTTTAAATGTTAAATCATGATTGTTGATAAACAATTTACACTCTGGCAGACGGCCATCAATATAACCCGCGTTACAAAGAAAAATATCAAGCCAGCCGTCGTTATTGATATCTACCAGCACAACTCCGGTGCTCCAATCCTGCTCTGCCTCTATCCCTGCCTTATCAGAAACATCTTCAAAGCTCCAATTGCCTTTGTTAAGGTATAATTTATTACTCCCCATATTGGCTGTAAAAAAAACATCGGCGAGTCCATCATTATTGATATCCCCAATAGCCACCCCTCCTCCATTGTAAAAATTGCGATAACTGAAAATATTGAAGTCTTTGGTATTATGGATATTGTTTGAAAAATTAATACCGGTTTGCTCCATGGCTGTAAATAATAGGGATTGAGCATTATTCTTTTTATCCTCTTCCTTGCAGGAAAAAAAAGAGCATAGCATAAAAAAGAATATGGATAATTTATAAAGAAAACATGGTTGCATTAAAGGGCTTCAGTTTATACAGGTAATGAAAAACTTTCGTCAAAAATAAGCTGTATGATGATACACTAAGAAAGGCTGCTTTAAAGGCAGCCTTTGCATTATTATAATTCAGAAAAAACTAATATCCCGGGTTCTGAATAAGATTAGGATTAACCGCTAACTGATTAGCCGGAATAGGGAACAGCAAATTTTTAGGATCATCCGCTGTTTTTTCCTGCCAGGCATCATTGTATTTTCCAAAGCGAACCAGATCCTGGCGTCTCCAGCCTTCCCAATAAAATTCACGGCCTCTTTCATCAAGCAGGTTCACTTCGGTTAACGAAGCAAGTGCGGTTGCGCCACGCTTTGCTCTTAATGAATTTACAATTATAAGGCCGTCTCCCGCCTTGTCTGTTCTTAACAACGCTTCTGCTTTCATTAATAATACATCGGCATACCTGAAATAGGCCCAATCGTTATTTTTCTGGTCGCCTGATGTTGCATAATCATACGGGTATTTTATTGCTCTTATACCAGTCATTTCAAGATTGCTTCCTGTTTCACGCAGGCTAACTTCTCTTGTAAAAGCAAGGTTAACCCCCTGTCTGTCTTTCAATGGTGCATCTGTAGTAAGATTGTATTGTTGCCCGGCTAAAAGACCAACATTCTGCCTGTTACCGGGATTAGGAAGGGTTCCCGGATAAACATAGTTTATACCTCTTCTTTCGTCAGAGGCTTCAAACTTATCATAAAAATCAGATAATGTAGCAAAGCCATTCCATCCTCCCGGGTCCATATTATAGTGTGCAATCTGGTACCAGGCATTCCGTATGTCAGACCCGCGTATACCGTTTTCATTAAAAAAAGTGAATATATTTTCTTTAGATATATCATTATTGGTTGGAGCAAAATTATCGAAGTACTTGCCCGCATCGCTCAACGCATATTTACCGCTACCAATAATCTCATCAGCAAGTGTTATTACCTGGTTCATATCTGCCGGATCAAAAGTGGGATTAGTACGATCATCTTTGAAAACACCCCTGTTAAGATAGGTCTTCATCAATAAGACTTTTGCAGCATTTTTACTTGCTATATAAGCCGGAACATTATCAGGCAAATCATTCATGATCGCATTAAGCTCACTGATAATAAAATCCGTGGCTTCGGTTCCTTTGAGTGTAACAGGATCAAACCTGTAATCGGAAAGATCTTCCCTGAAGGGAACCTGGTTCCATCCGTCTACTACAGAAAACATAGTCAGGGCTCTTAAAAACCTTGCTTCAGCAGCCTGCTGTGTACTGGGGTTGAATTGCAGTACATTGGATGCATTAAACTGAGCAGACAGGAGGTCGCTGAAAGCACCGTTAATTTGCCCGTGATCTGCATTCCATGTGTGTGCATGTAAAGCGCGCCATTGCCCGTTATCATCCCAGTCCGGTCCTCTGGTTGGAGCAATCGCTTCATCGGATGTATGCTCCTGAAGATGCCAGAAATTACCATCCTGGTATGTAGCAAAGGAATTATAGGTTGAAGTTAATAAGCCTTCAGCAGTAACGCTGCTTAAATCATTCTGACTTATTTCACTATTGAAAGATTCTTCTAACTTGGTGCAGGAAAAAGAAACCACCATCAGAAGAACAAACAATATTTTGTTCATATATTTCATATAACTAAGTTTATTCATTTTGTTTAATGGCATGCTATAGTGAAAAATTAACCCCCAGTATAACCGTTCTTGCTGAAGGATAAGGAATATAATCTATTCCTATTGACGGTATCCCGTCAACAGAGCCATCTGTGCTTACTTCCGGATCAAACCCGCTGTATTTTGTTATTACAAAAAGATTTTGGCCGGTAAGTGAGATGTTTACATTTTTAAAAGCATTCCCGATATTCCCTATCCTGTAGCTTAGGGTTGCATTAGCCATTTTCATGTAGTTCCCTTTTTCAAGATAGCGGGTAGAAGGAGCCGGAGCATTTGATGTAGCTTCTTTTGCATCCGTATCAAATATTGACTTGGCAACATTTCTGCCACCTCCAAGATTGCCAATTCCTAATACTGTAGCTGCGGTATTGTTAAATAAATAGTGGCCAAACGTTCCGTTCATATTAATGGTTGCCGTAAATTTCCTGTAAGAGAAATCAGTTGATAAGCCCAGAAGCATTGTAGGATTAGGGCTGCCAACGTAGTATTTATATGCAGAAGGATCACCCTCCTTATAGATACTTTGCCCTGTTGCTTTGTCAATACCTTCAAAAACACCAAGATACCATACATTCAATGGTTGATCGCTAACAACTCTTTGACCATATACATCGGAGAAACCCTGTCCTCTTAATGCTCCTGTCTGGTAAAATCCCGAGAGGCCTTTCACGGTGTTTTTCAGGAATGACGCGTTACCTGTAATATTCCAGTTGATATTCTCATTTCTCATCAACGCACCTGTTAAAGTAATTTCCCAACCTTTATTTAATACATATCCATCAAGATTCACCCATATTTTACCATTTGGTGCAGGCTGAGCCAATGTTCTTTCAAACAAAACATCTGTGGTTTTTTTATAGAAATAATCTACGGAACCGTATAGCCTGCCATCCAATACTTCAAAATCAATACCCGCATTGGTAGTAGCTGATGTTTCCCATCTCAGGTCAGGATTGGCAAAATTGGTTTGAGAATATCCACCATTGTTACCTCCTATTGAGAAACGCGCTAATGATGCGCCGGATACAAATTCCTGGTTACCTGTTTTACCCCAGCCAAAACGCAGTTTAAGATTGCTGAAAATATTGTTCCCGTCCATGAAAGATTCATTGCTGATATTCCATGCAGCTCCCAGAGAGGGGAAATAACCGTATTTTTTATTTTCACCAAAACGGGTAGAGCCATCCGCACGGAATGTACCCGTGATAAGGTATTTATCCTGGAAATTCAGGATAGCCCTGGCAAAGTAAGATTGTAATTCTGTGGTGGGTGAAGCGTAAGAGCCTATCTCTCTGTTTGAAGTGATCCCCTGTTGTATATAGTTGTAATAATTGAGCCCTATATTTTGAAAATCTTTGCCGGACATACCATTACCACGGTTGTCAAAAATCAGCCATTCATGTCCTGCAACAGCATTCACATTGAATCCTGAAGCAACTTCTTTATTATAGCTTAAGGTATTGGTGATCTGCTGGTTGGTTTGCTCATCATTACCAATAAAGGCAACACCGTGATCAAGCACTCCATCAAGGTTTAAGCGACGATCAATCATTCCTTTTCTAACACCGGTTTGGCGGTTAACACTGTATAAGAATTTATATTCCAGGTCATCGGTTATTTTATATGACGGAGAAATACTTGCAATAATTGTATTTATTACCGCCCTGTCTTTATAATAAGCAAGAGATGATAATGGGTTAATGGTTGTTCCCTGAAGGGTAGTTATTGAATCGGCACTCTGCCTCACTTTTAAGGTAGGGTTCCATTGCAAAGCCTGTGATATAACGTTACCGGTAAATCCTACAAAAGCAGATATCGGTGCAATATTTTCGTTGGTTTGGGTAACAAGCACATTAACGTCCAAACCGAGCTTCTTGCTTTCCAGGAATTTAAAGCTGCTGGTTAAATTGGCAGTGATCTTCTTTAACTGAGATGTTTCAATTACACCTTCCTGGTTAAGATAACCCGCAGAAACACGGTACCTGCCGTTTTCCGTTCCACCGCTTATTGCTGTATTATAGTTTTGCGTAATGGCTGTTCTGGTTATAGCATCCCAGGCATCCTCATTTGCGCCGTAATCCCCACTGGCTATATTGTAATCCTGTAAAACCTTTCTGTATTCATCAGCGTTCAGCACTTCAAGCTTCTTCAGAACGTTTGATACTCCTACAGAGGCGCTGGCATCCAATTGGGGCGCTCCGCTTTTGCCACGTTTGGTAGTAATGATAATAACGCCGTTAGCTCCCCTTGAACCATAAATCGCAGTGGCAGAAGCATCCTTTAATATTTCCATTCCGGCAATATCATTAGGATTAATGAAGTTTAAAGGGTTACCTCCATCGCTTCCGTAATCACCGCCACCGCCTGTGCCGGGCCGGGATGAACCGCCGGAAAGCGGCACACCATCAATAACAAATAATGGCTGGTTACCTGATCTGATGGAAGAGCTGCCCCGTACCCTTATGGTGGTAGAACCACCCGGCTGACCTGTATTATTAATTACCAACACGCCTGCAGCCTTACCTTGTATAAGCTGGTCGGGGGCTGTGATAACCCCTCTGTTAAAATCCTTTTCCTGTACCGAAGCAACGGCGCCGGTAAGATCTTTTTTACGGGCAGTACCATAACCCACTACTACCACTTCATCTAAGCTGGAAGTAGAAGCAACAAGCAAAATAGTAAGATTATCGGAGTCAATAGGCACATCCTGGCTTTCATAACCAACAGCCGATACCGCTAATATTTTGGCAGCAGCAGGAACCGCAATAGTAAAATCGCCTTTCGTATCGGTAGTAGTGCCTGAGCGGGAGCCTTTAACCTGAATAGTTGCCCCTACTAAAGGAGAACTGTCTTTACTATCGGTTACTTTACCGGTAATGGTTTTGTTTTGAGCTAACGCGGTGGAGAGAGAGAAGCATAGCAAAAATATTGACAGGGCAATACATTGCAGCAAACGTTTTGGCAACATAATGAACAAATTAGAGTTTATAAGTATATAAGTTTTCTCTACAATGTGTATATATACACAAAACCGAGTATACAATATTAACCTTTTTTTTTTATAAAGAAAACTTTCTTGCCGTCAAACCCTGAAACCCAATAATGCTTATATTCGGTGGTTTTTTTCAACCCATCTTATATAATGCTCTTCGTATGTCTCAAACCTTAGGCTCACAGCGCCTGTATTCCTTAGATGCCCTTAGAGGCTTTGATATGTTCTGGATCATGGGAGGCGAACGCATCTTTCACGCGCTTTCCAAAGCAACAGACTCACCGTTCTGGAACGGTTTGTCGCACCAGTTTTCACATCCGGACTGGAATGGCTTCCGGTGTTACGACCTGATATTTCCCCTGTTCCTCTTTATTGCCGGCGTTGCCACTCCCTATTCCGTTGGCCGGCAGTTAGAAAAAGGCACGCCCCGCCAAAAATTACTATGGCGCGTAGTTAAGCGGGGACTGATATTGGTTGTGCTGGGCATCATTTATAATAATGACCTGCGCATACAACCCATTTCAGAAATGAGGTTTGGCAGTGTGCTGGGGCGAATTGGATTAGCATATATGTTTGCTAATATTATTTATTTGTATACCAAAAGCCAAAGAAGCCGGATAATATGGACAGGGAGTTTGTTATTGGGATATTGGTTCGTCTTGTTGTGCACCGCTGCCCCTGGATTTCCTGCAGGCAACCTTACTCTTGAAGGTAATTTTGCCTCCTATTTTGATCGTTTATTCCTTCCGGGTAAGTTGTATGTAAATAATATGCATGATCCTGAAGGGTTATTTTCTACCATCCCCGCTATTGCTACCGGACTGTTAGGTATATTAACAGGAGGCTTTCTGAAAAACAGCAAACTTTCACCTGATGTAAAAGTAGTACGTTTGATCGCCGCCGGCGCTGCGCTTATTGCAGTTGCCCTCCTATGGAACATTGTTTTTCCTTTCAACAAAAATTTGTGGTCAAGTTCCTTCGCAATCCTGGTGGGCGGCATAAGCATGCTGCTGCTGGCTGTTTTCTATTATATTATAGATGTAAAGGGATATAAAAAGTGGGCCTTCTTTTTTGTGGTCATCGGTATGAATTCCATTTTAATTTACATGTCGGGCCATTTTATTGACTGGAAATATACCACGAACGCTCTTTTTGAATGGCTTACCCAACTGGCCGGAAATCCTTACGGCCCGGTTGTTTTTGTGTTTTGCTTTATCGCTGTAAAATGGGCCTTCCTGTATTTTTTGTATAAGAAGAAAGTGTTTTTGAAAGTATAAGGCCTCGGAGTTTTTATTTTATCGTTTGTGGCTTATAGTTGCGCTTCGGAGTTCGCATTTGCCCGTCATTGGCAGCCCCCCCGCCGTGGTGGCAAACGAACCATATGTACTTTATCGCTCTTGTTATTATGATTTTGATTTTTGCTCCGGCCGCCGATGGCTTACTGGTGCCAGCCGGCACCTTATTTCACCTGTTGCTTTAACAAGTTTTTTTATTAAATTACACTAAAACAATTGTTATGAGAACCTTCACCCGTCAGCAGTTCTTACAGCACACTGCCATGGCCGGGGCTGCCATGCTGTTATCTTCTTTGGAGGGCTTTGCACGTACAAAGCCCGATAAAAAAATCAAGGTGGCCGTAATAGGCTGTGGTAGTGTTTCCGGGGTATACTTACCCCATTTATCAAAATCGCCTGCTGTTGAATTGGTAAGCGTGTGCGATATTGTTTTCTCCCGCGCCCAAAAAAGAGGGCAGGAATTCAATGTTCCCCATCAGTATGCGCATATTGATCAGCAATTGGCGGGCGCTCCTTTTGATTTGCTGGTAACGCTTACCGATATGCAGGAACATGGCCGGCTGAATAAGCAGGCGCTGCAGAGCGGAAAGCATGTGTGGAGCGAAAAACCCATGGCAAATACCTATAAAGAAGGGAAAGCATTATTGGATCTGGCTAAAGGTAAAAACCTGCGGATATGGGGTGCACCTGCAGTAGTAAACAGTCCGCAATTTGCATTTATGTCACAAGCCATCCGTGAAGGTAAGTTGGGGAAGATTTCCTCCGCACACGCGCATTACGGCCACCTGGGGCCTACCTGGTCGGCCTTTTTTTATGAAAAGGATGGAGGCAGTCTCCCCGATCTTGGCGTATATAATATTGCCACCTTAACAGGGTTACTTGGCCCTGCAAAACATGTGATGGCCATGACCAGTATTGTAACACCTGAAAGAACGGTAGATAATAAAGGGAAGATAAAGGTAGAAGCGGAAGATAACACCATGCTGTTAATGGATCATGGGGAAGGCATTATTTCACATGTACAATGCGGATTCAATTATTTTGATCCGTACGGCCATGAGGGAAAAGGGCAGCAAAACCCTACGATCACCATTTGGGGAACAAAAGGCAATATGGGGTTGATCGGATATGACTGGGCGCCGTTTGGTGTGGATCTGGCTACTTCATTTACAGAACCACCGGTAAGGCATGTGCCCGACCCCGGAACCTATGTATGGCAACAGGGAGCAAGTGTTGTTGCAGCATCGCTCATTACCGGCAATGAGCCGCTGATAGCTGCCGAACATGCATTGCATGTGCTGGAAGTAATAGAAGCGGCAAGAGCTTCCGGCGATACGGGTAAAAAAATACAGTTGCAATCTGCCTTTAAATGGCCGGTGGTATAGTTCATTGTTATCGCCCGGAGGCGATAACAAAACCGTTCGTGGCGAAGACGCCACGAACAGCAAATCATCGAACAGCAATAATAGCAATGCAATTTATTACAACATCATTAAATGTTGGTTATGATAAAGCTGCTTTCATCATCGCCCGTTGCACAGCAAAGCGGACTTGCCTTTATCCGCATCATCGTTGGACTGCTCATGGTTTATCATGGATGGGAAGTTTTTGATGCCGGTAAGATAAAAGAATATACGGAATGGGATTTCTTTAAAAAATTTGACTCACCCTTATTTGTGGTATATATCGGCAAGAGTGCGGAATTACTGGCGGGCATATTCCTGACTATCGGATTATTCACCCGGCTTGCTTCGCTGGTATTAATAGCTACCATGCTGTATATTGCTTTTTACGTAGGTAGCGGAAAAATATGGTACGAAGACCAGCATCCTTTTTTATTTGTATTGCTGGGATTGGTTTTCTTTTTTTCAGGTTCCGGAAAATGGAGTGTTGCCGAATGGCTTCAAAAGAAAAAAAAGTAGAAATAGATGTATAGATACAAGGTTTATTCATCGCTTAGAATAAAAACTATGAAACAACACTTTAATTGTGCTGCATGTAATGCAAACGCTGTATGAGGCGACCCTGACTGCCGTCAGAGAACGCTGTATGAGGCGTCCTCGCCTCATACGATAGTATTATCGCCTCCGGCGATGAACACAATTAGCCAACTAAAAACACCACCTATGAGTTACGAAAACGCTGATGGCTATAAAATTCGAAACCAGCACGGATTGCATTTTTTGACTTTTACTGTTGTAGACTGGATAGACTTGTTCAGTCGCCGGTGTTACAGGGACATTTTGGTAAAAAACATGCAGCATTGCAGGTTAAAGAAACAACTTTCGATAGGTGCTTATGTAATAATGACGAATCATATGCATGTTATCTGGCAGTCTGAATGCGGAAAGCTGAGTGATACGGTCAGGGATTTTAAATCCTTTTGCACAAAGGAATTCATTCATGC
>NZ_DAOMQT010000085.1:0-11259 GCF_035445465.1 Agriterribacter sp. | reverse complement strand
AATCTTTACGACTCTCTTCTCCATCTTTGAAAGAACTTGCATGGCACAAACATAGTCACATAGAATACAAAGAAAAATTCATGGCGTGTTGCCTGATGGCTATATTAAATCCTAAGTTCTTAAAGGAGCGTATTCCCCTTACTACGTGGGAATGGAAGCCCCTGAAGTCCATTCCCGGATTAATGCTTCAATTTTATCTTCCGCATGGTAAAAAGAAGCGATCTTCCTGATCACATCTTCCACGAGCGCATCGGGGCAGGAGGCGCCGCTGGTAATAAGCAGTTTTGCCGGGATATTCAGGGGAAGAAAGCCCGTTGTCAGCACTTCTTCCTTTGTATGAAAATTATAATGAAGGATTTTTTCTTTAGACTGGATCTTGGCTTCACTGCTAATAAAATAAGTGGGTAATTTTTCTTCACATAATTCTACCAGGTGGGAAGTATTGGAGCTGTTATAGCCGCCTATTACGAGGGCAATATCGGCATCGGTGTTCAGCATTCCCGAAACGGCGGTTTGATTATCATTGGTAGCATAGCAGAGCGTATCTCTTGTGTCGGCAAAATGTTCTGCCAGGGTAGCTTCGGTTAGCCTGTAGTGTTGTATCATTACCTGTTTAAGATAATCCGCGATAGCCTGTGTATCGGCTGCCAGCATGGTGGTTTGGTTTACTACGCCAATGCGCTGCAGGTGCTCCGCCGGGTCAAATCCTTCTGAAAACCTTCCTTCAAATTCGCTGCTAAACTGTGCAGCCGTTTTTTCACCGGTAATATATTTCCCCAGTGCTATAGCTTCCTCCATGTCTTTTACTACTACGGCGGGAGCGTTAACGGCGCTGTGTGAAAAGGTAGCCCGTGTTTCTTCGTGCCGGGGCTTTCCGTGTATTATAATGCTGTACCCTCTTTTTGCAATTTGTTCGGAACGGTTCCATACCTTTTCAACAAAAGGGCAGGTAGTATTAAATTGTTTGGTTTCAAGCCCTATATCATTTAGCTGCTTTTCAATATGGAGTGTAGTGCCAAAAGCAGGGGTAATAACAATATCGTTGGGTGTAAGCGATTCAAAAGGTAACAATTGCTTTCCATGCGTGTCCTGGAGAAACCGTACCCCTCTTTCCTGCAGGTCTTCATTTACGTGGGGGTTATGGATCATTTCGCTCAGTAAAAAAATACGTTTGTCCGGATTTTCATCCACTGTACGGAAAGCGATCTCAATAGCGTTTTCTACACCATAGCAAAATCCGAAGTGCCTTGCCAGGTAAATATGTACATTGCCCAGGTTAAGCAGGGTAGGGGTGAAGTCTTTCTTCATCTTATCCTGCTGCTTACGCTTCTGTTTTATGGCCGATATAAGCGGACTACGGTATATGAAAGGAACATTAAACTGTTTCATACAAATGGAAAATACAATTGCGCAAAGGTACGAAGTTTGGATCAACCGGTATTGGCGGAAAGCGCATGGGTGCATTTACCTTCGGAGCGAAAAGCTCAAATTTTCGCATAGGAATCTGTAAAAAGCAGAATGAATTATCCGGATTATCAGAAAACAAAAGTTAAAGCAACTGCATAAATGCACCCAGGATTCCGGCTCTTTCTGCAAAAGTTTAAGGATATTTGAGCGGTATATTTTTCGTATAATGTGATCTATATAATTTTTAATTAAATGTTATGCCGGCAAACCATTTCATTATAGCGCTATCGGCTTTTTTTATTACCGGAATTGCATGTTATCATACACCGGCTGCATCCAATAGGAAAGAACCCGTTCTTTCCCGCTTAACAGACGGTATAAATGAAAATGATAATATTATTGCCGGTGCACAGCGTTTCGATGAGTATATTCAATTATTAAAGGGAAAAGCCGTTGCGGTTTTTGCCAATCAAACCTCAATGGCAGACAACACCCATCTGGTAGATGCCTTAAAAAGCCGTGGTGTTATTATCAAAAAAATATTTTCGCCTGAGCATGGTTTTCGGGGCACTGCCGATGCGGGTGAAAAAGTGGGAAATTACACCGATACCAAAACAGGCATACCGGTTATCTCGTTATACGGCAGTAAACGAAAACCTGCAGCCGGAGATGTTAAAGATGTAGATGTGCTGGTTTTTGATATACAGGATGTGGGCGTTAGGTTCTATACTTATATTTCATCGTTGCAGGAATTTATGGAAGCCGCAATAGCGTTTAATAAACCGCTGGTCATTTTGGACCGGCCCAATCCTAATGGCTTTTATGTAGACGGACCTGTGCTGGATATGCAATACAAATCTTTTGTTGGTATGCAGCCCGTACCCGTGGTATATGGAATGACGATTGGTGAATACGCTTACATGCTGCTGAAAGAAAATATGCTTTCGGTAAAAACAACAGCGCAACCTGTAGTGCACATTGACCCAAAACCCGGAACAAACATTAGTTCATCAAACTTCAGTCTTACTATTATTACGTGCGGCAACTACACGCATAACAGTAAATATATACTGCTGGTGCGTCCTTCCCCTAATTTGCCCGATATCCAGTCTGTATATCTTTATCCTTCCACCTGTTTTTTTGAAGGAACAGTTTTAAGCGAAGGCAGGGGAACAGCGAAGCCCTTCCAGGTGTTCGGACATCCATCTTTGCCCAACAACTTATTTTCTTTTACACCCAATCCAACCGAAGGGGCTAAGAACTCAAAACTATACGGACAGCTTTGTTACGGATGGGATTTGAGCGGATCGCCGGATGAGGTATTGAAAAAGGTGGATAATAAAGTGCAATTACAATGGCTGATAGCAGCATACCGGCTGTTCCCGGAAAAAGAAAAATTCTTTATTATTCCCCAGTCCGGCAAAATGGAAGCATCCTTTTTTAATAAATTGGCAGGCAATAATGAATTGTGGCAGCAAATTAAAAACGGTGTGCCGGAGCAGGATATCCGTAAAAGCTGGGAGCCCGGCTTAACCGCATTTAAAAAGTTGAGAAAGAAATATTTGCTGTATGAAGATTTTTAGCGGGGCGGATAACGGTTTAGTAATTTTGCATCCAATGTCGCCAACGCAACCATCTTCCCTGCCAGATCGTAAAGTTCTCCGTATCGTATTTATGGGTACGCCCGAATTTGCTGTGGCCTCATTAGACGCATTGGTGCAGGCAGGCTATCTCATAGTTGCGGTTGTTACTGCTCCGGATAAACCTGCCGGCAGGGGCATGAAGCTTACGGAAAGCGCGGTTAAAAAATATGCTGCGGAAAAAGGATTAAAGATCCTGCAACCGCTGAAGCTGAAGGATCCGTTATTTGTAGAGGAATTAAGATCATTGAAAGCGGATATACAAATTGTAGTTGCATTTCGCATGTTGCCCGAAGTGGTATGGAATATGCCGCCTATGGGCACCATTAATGTACATGGCTCCCTGCTTCCGCAATACCGCGGTGCGGCGCCCATTAACTGGGCAGTGATCAATGGCGAAAAAGAAACCGGTGTAACTACTTTTAAGCTGCAGCACGAAATAGATACCGGTAATATTTTATTGCAGCAACGTTTTGCTATTGGTGATGATGAAACCGCAGGCGAAGTGCACGAACGGATGAAAGAAACTGGAGCAAAGCTTTTGGTACAAACCATAGACGGACTGATAGGCGGAACCATTGAAGAAACGGTGCAGCACCATTCACCACTTACCACTCACCATTTACCACTCACCACCAACCACCTCAAACACGCCCCCAAAATATTTACGGAAACCTGCCGGATAAACTGGGATAAGCCGGTGAATGAAATTTATAATTTAATACGCGGCTTATCGCCTTTCCCCGGCGCTTTTACCTTGCTGGGTGAAAAAACGTTAAAGATCTTCCGGGCAAAAAAAGATATGACTATACCGCTCATTCCTCCCGGCAGGCATGAGTCAGACGGAAAACAACTGCTGCGGTTTTCGGGCAGGGATGGATATATTGAAATACTGGAATTGCAGCTGGAAGGAAAGAAACGGATGCCGGTGGACGCGTTCCTGAGAGGGAATAAGGTTTGAATGTGAAAATGTGGGAAATATGCAAATATGCAAATATGCAAATGTGCAAATGTGGAAGTGGGTGAATTTTAGAATTTGGAAAAGACTAAAAGCCAGAAACCGAAAACTATATATCCTCCCTGATCTCTTTTGCCAAAAATAGATTTCGGTTCAGTATTCCCGTGGCTGTTATGCTTTTCCCTGCAAGCATTTCAAGCGATGCATCCTTAAATGGATTGCCACCCATTTTCCTCAAAACATATGCTTTGTTTTTTGTTTGCAGCATTACAGCATTGCGTTCCGATTTGGAACCTTCCGAAAGCTTTTTCATTACAACCCTTCCGGAGAGCTGTACCTCCTGTATTTTATTTATGTTTTTTTTATCTCCGCTCATAAATCCTCCAGCCAAGTAATTGTTCACTGGATTCTTTAACCACCAGTACTTTAATATTGTTAAAACCAACGGAACCCGGTGTGGAAATGGCTTTAACGAAAGTACGGAATCTGGCTGTGCGGGGTGCGAGTTTTTTCTCTGCTATGCTCTGGGTGCCTGTTTTTATACTGGCTTTATATAACCCCTTTTTGTCGTAAGCGGTAAAGCCGGTTTCCTTCAGCAGCGTATTAAGATCTTTTTGATGCGCAGACGGCGTTACTGTTTTTTCTTTATGGCTGGGAGCAAGATTCTTTTTGAGGTCGCTGCCTTTATTGAATAGCTTCATCCGGGTATTCTGCACCGTGTTTTGCGAAACAATTTTTCTTACACTGTCGTCAATTACAGGTAATACAGACGGATCGCCCAGCAAATGAAACTGGGCAACGGTTTTGAGTTCATAGGGATCAAGGTGGGGACCTGATTCGCTTAAAAATTGCTGTCTTGCCTGTAGCAACGCCCTGCCGGTTGATGCGCCGCCGATAATGTTTTTTATAAAATACTGTGTTATGAGGTCGGCAAGTCCCTGTGCATCGGCAGGGCCGTATGCGATAGTGCTGCTGCCCATAAAAGCCACCGCGTTGTTGTTTAAATACATATTGGCAATGCTTAATGCATTAGGTTGGGGAAGCAGAACGGGATTTACCAGTTCAGCGCCATAGCAACATTCTGCCGCTACTATGGTGCCTTCGCTGATCTTCCCTTTCAATTGCGCTGAACTGATCGCAACAGGATAGCTGCTTCCTTTTTGTCCGTAAAATGCCATGTCGTTTTGTGCACCGTGGCAATTGTAAAAATGGGTGCGTTTTTTTAGCTGTGCAGCGGTATAGCTTGTTGCTGAGCCTGGGCTGAGGAGCAAATTACTGTAATTGCCCACCATGCTTTGCAGGCTCAGCTCGGTTGATTTACGCCATACATACGCGCTTATACCAAAATACTCCATATAGAGCGCCTCTTTCCGCGGTTTGGCTTTTATAATATTATTGATGATGGTAGTAAAATATTGTATATCATTTTCGCCGGGAACATCCGGAATACGGCCTACCACCCGGGTGGGGCCGGTAAAGGATTGGATGTTCTTGCTGTAAGGCGCATCGCAGGCATAGGGCAGGTCGGAAGGCACCGTCATATCTCCATCCGCATCGGCAGGGTTATGGATATCCTGGAAAGGGAAAATATCCTGAGAACCTGCCAGTACAATATAATCGGGAACGTATTTTTTATACAGATCATCCACCGCTCTTTTACATTCCCTGGCAGTTACGTTCTTTACGGGCTTAATACCGGCTTGTTTGGCAGATACTGCATCATCTATAAAAACAATACGGGCGGCTATTCCTCTTTTTTTGTCGGCTGCTTTCAGTGCCTGCAACAGCTTATTTATTTTCGGAAACGCTGAACCGTACTTTAATGTAAGCGTGCTTTTGGCAGTTATGATGATCTTTTTTGCGTACATGGCAGTTGGTATTAAAAGTGTAAAATAAATTTCAGATCCGGGCCTGCTCAAGAATTTTTTTTAAAGCAACAGACGTGCCGGGATGCGCAATTACGGCTGTTGTAAAGTGTTTCCATTTTTTTATACCTATCTTTTCGTAAGGGCGGTTTTCGTCATCAATTAATGCCGAAAGTTCGGGGTAAGTGTAAACTAACTGCGCCAGTTCGGTATTATACATTTGTATGGCCGGTACGGATTGTGCATTGTTTGTTTTAAAGATGGTACTCAAAACCGGGAACCAGGGTACCTGATCTTCGGGTGTTTTTGTTAGGTTCGTTTTTACACCTATGCTCAGTGCATCATTGGACTGCAATATGCCGTTCCCAAAATAGTGATTATAAGTAAGCGGTGCATTACGCACCATTTTTTTGGCGGATGTATATAATGCAAAACGGATGGCTTCTACCCGCTGCCAGGGCTTAAGCCGGCTGAGCGCTGTATAATGCTGCCTGTAATAAATAGCGGCTGCTGCTGCTATTTGTGGTGCCGCGCACGATGTACCCGATCCGTTAAAACGGATATTATTTTCTGCTGTACCTGCCCAGGGAACATTAGGTGTAAATGCCGCCAGTGCTTTTTTCATGTGCCGCTTTGGTCCAAAGCAGCCCTGCATTTCACCCGGCTTCAGACTTGCATAAGGTTGCATGTTGTAAGTAACGCCGCATGCTGCAATTACCCTTCCAAACCGTGCCGGATAAATTACATGCCGTGTAGGCAAACCATTAAAATTATTACCGGCGGCCGTTACCAGTGTAATGCCGGCCTCATAGGCGGCATTTACCGCTTTTGCCCAGGATGCCGAGGGGGCGCCTCCCATGCTCATGGAAGCTACATGCACAGGCGTGCCGCCGGTGCTTATCCGGGTAATATAGTTCAACGCTTCTGCAAACGCGCTTGTTTTTAATAACACTACGGAAGCGGCTATCCTGCAACAAATAACTTCTGCAAACCAAGCGGCGCCCAGATAGTCGTTGAACCGGCCATTATCCGTGCGTAAATCAATGGTATTGCCGGCCAGTATGCCCAGTGTGCCTGTACCGTGCCCCGGCATTTTTAAGAAGCCGCTTGTTAAAGGATCGTGGGCGTCATCCACCTTTTCTCCGTCAACAAAATTGCGTTGCAGCTTATTGTTCTTTACGCTGCCGGGAACAATAAAATGAGTGGCGCTATATCCTGTATCCAGATGCGCGATACGGATAAGCGCATCATTATCCTGTACACTTTCTCTGGCTTTTTTTAACTGAGACCAGGCATCATCCAAATGCCATATGATGTTTTTATCCGGCGGCCAGTCTGCATCATGATCATTCGTATCACTTCCAAAAGATTTGGCATTTATTTTTTTAGGCAGATCGTTTATTTTTTTGTTAATGGTAAACTCCTGCAAAAAATCCGGTTCTACAAAGGTATGCCTGTTGTTTAACGCAGTACGCGACATATGCGCCACATCCCAGGGGTTCACCTCAGTATCACTGATTTTTGTTTTAACATATATATTTCCCGTCATAGTGGTCTTAAATTTTGAGGCAGACCGCACAGCTATCTCAGGTGCCGGTTCCTTAACGGAACTAACCGGTATCCCTGCCGCTTTTAATTGCTGTTGTACCGCTTTTGTGGCATCGGGGTGCAGCTTCCCTTTAGCGCCTGCTCTTCCGGGCATTTGCTGAATAATCATTTCAACAGGCTGGTTGTATCGTTTCATGTCATAGCCGTTTGGTCAAAAAAGTTCCGATAAAGTAAAAATAAAAAGGGAAAAATTTTTTTTATTCATGAATACGATTAATTTGGCCGTTCGGTATTTTTATATATAGTAAACAAAAGTTTATTATATATAAACCCCGTTTTTTGCTGTAACGCTGCCGGCCGGTTGAGCTAACGTTAAGTAATGAAATAAAAGCTAATACGGTTATGACAAAAATGAAGAAAGCACTTTTTACGTTGTTCTGTATGCTGTTGGTGGCAGCTCTGTATGCTCAGCCTAAAAAAGTAAAGCATGTTATATTGATTGGTTGTGATGGCTTTGGCGGTTATGCTTTGCCACAGGCCGATATGCCTAATTTAAAAAAAATGATGGAAGAAGGCGCATGGTCTTTAAAGGCCCGTTCGGTATTGCCTTCGTCGAGCGCGGTAAACTGGGCCTCTATGCTAATGGGGGCGGGACCTACCATGCACGGGTATACGGAATGGGGCAGCGCCGTACCTGAAATACCTTCTGTTGATATCAACCAGTATGGGATGTTTCCCACTGTTTTTAGTTTATTGAAAGAACAGCAACCTGCTGCTATATCTGCGTTAATTTATAGCTGGCCGGGCATTAACCCTTTGGTAGAAAAAGAAGCCACAACTATACGTGTGTCCTCCGGTGATGATGATGATTTCTGTGCCGATACGGCTGCGGCTATTATAAAATCACACAAACCGGCATTAACATTTATCCATTTTCACCAGCCGGATGTTGTTGGCCATAACATTGGTCATCATACGCCTGAATATTTTAACGAGCTGAAAAAAGCAGATGCGCGGATAGGTAAAATTGTGAATGTGGTTCAGGAAGCCGGCATAGCGGAGCACACGGTTATACTGGTAACGGCAGATCATGGCGGCAAAGACAAAGGCCATGGCGGCAAATCATTAAATGAAGTGCAGATACCCTGGATCGTTTATGGTAAAGGCGTTCAGAGAGGGCGCCAGCTAAATAGCACCATTATTACTTACGATACGGGTGCCACCATCGCGTGGCTGCTGAAGCTTAAAGCGCCGCAAAGCTGGCGGGGAAAGCCGGTTGCTGAAGCATTTAAATAAGTTTTTTCGCGTAGCAGGTATCATAAATTGTAGTTAGTTTTGGTATGCAGGCCTTTATTCTTATTGGCCTGCTTTTTTATCCAACAGGCAATAACCATCTGCCTGCTTGAGTATATTCGCCTTTCTCCTTTCTCTCCGGAATATGCTTCAACAATCTTATATGCCCGTACACAGGGTTTTCACAAAGCTCATTGGTGTCATCTTATTGCTGTTGGCCTTTGCCTTTTCATCCGCCGCACAGCCCATACAGTTGAAAAATGCAGTTATCCTCACATCCCCATCCGTTTCGCCTGGCATGCAGGCAACCGTTTCGCAGGTGCTTTCGGAAGAGATTGCCAAGCGTACCGGCATTTTGCTTAAAAATACCGCCAATTGGCCCAAAAAGGGAACACCTGTTATTGCTTTGGTATTATCTGCCGATGAACAATTGATGGAAACTGCAATTCCAGTCAGGCAGGATAAGAACGGCGCCGAATATAAAAAGGAAGGATTTCGCATAGTGAGCAGCGTTACGAACAATGGCACCGTAGTATGGATCATTGGCGCAGATGACCGGGGTATATTGTTTGGGGCGGGATGGCTGTTGCGGAATCTTGATATGGCGCGTAATAAACTACAGCTTAATGAAAGAACAGATATCGCTTCTTCTCCTGCATACCCTATTCGCGGCCACCAGTTGGGATACCGTACAACCGCTAATTCTTACGACGCTTGGACGGTAGCGCAATATGACCAGTACATCCGTGATCTGGCCATTTTTGGAAGCAATGCGGTTGAAGGTATTCCTTTCCACGAAGATGAAACCCCCAGCCCGCTTTTTACCATACCGGCCGCCGAAATGAATATCCGGCTCAGTGAAATATGCCGGAAATACGATATGGACTATTGGGTATGGACGCCGGCTACCTTCGACCTCACGGATAAGGCAAAACGAAAAGCTGAGCTCGATATGCATGAAAATTTTTACCGGCAGTGCCCGAGGCTCGATCATATTTTTTTCCCCGGAGGCGACCCCGGCGATAACCAACCTTCGGAAGTAATACCTTTTCTCAAAGACTTACATACGAGGCTGATCAAATACCATCCCAACGCCAAAATATGGATTTCGCTGCAGGGATTTAGTGTAGAACAGGTTGATTATTTCTACCGTTATCTCAACCGGGAAAAACCCACCTGGCTGCAGGGTGTGGTATCGGGGCCGGGCAGCCCGCCCATAGCCGAAACCCGCTACCGGCTGCCTCAGCAATACCAGCACCGGCAGTACCCCGATATTACGCATTCCGTTCGCTGCGAATTCCCTGTTGAGGAGTTCGATCAGGCCTATGCGTTAACCTTGGGCCGCGAATCGGTAAACCCGCGGCCTTATGCATTTGCGAAGATCCATCAAACCTATGCCCCCTTTACCGATGGGTTTGTTTCTTATTCGGATGGCTGTCATGACGATGTTAACAAAGTGATCTGGAGCATGCGGGGCTGGGACCCGCAAATGGATGTAAATGAAATTTTGAAGCAATACGGTAAATTTTTCTTTAGCGGTACTGTTGAAGCGCCGGCGGCTGATGGCATTGCCGCGCTGGAACGCAACTGGAAAGGCCCTTTGGCCGAAAACGGCGGAGTGGAAGCTACCTTTTCATTCTGGAAAAAGCTGGAATCCGGTCATCCTGAATTCAAAGAGAACTGGCGCTGGCAGATGTTGCTGCTGCGTGCTTATTACGATGTTTATACCCGCAGAAGACTGATCTATGAACAATCTTTGGAGCAACAGGCTAATGATGTACTTGCGGCGGTTAAGCCGGTAAACATAAAAGAAGCGATGGATATAGCGCAGGCAACTGTGGATAAAGCAGACACCCGGCCGGTTGCACCTGAGCTTAGAAAAAGGATTGAAGATTTATGCACCGATCTGTTCGCATCTATAGGATTACAAACCAGCGTGCCTAAGTACAAAGCGAAAAATTATGAAAGGGGCGCTGTGCTCGACCATGTAGATTACCCGTTGAATAACCGCTGGTGGCTGGCAGATGAATTTAAAAAAATACAGTTAATGAAAACGCCTGAGGAACAAATGGCTGCCCTGCAAACCATTGCCAACTGGGAAAACCCCGGCAATGGAAGTTACTACGACGATATTTCCAGCGTGAGCAAGGGTCCGCGGGTAAAAACCATTTCTTACGATGCTACCGATGTGGCCTGGTGGGATAATGGCTTCAGCCGCAAGCGCCTTTCTTTCCAATTATTCCAGGGCGCTCCCGTACTGGATTACGGTAACCTGGAACCGGGGGCACGGTATATTATCCGTGTTTGTGGTTATGGCGATGCGCTGCTTCGCGTTGACGGGCTAAGGCTTTCTCCTGTACTTTATAATAAAGAAGCGGATACTTTTAAGGAATGGATCATTCCCTTATCGCTCACCGGTGATGGAAAAATAACAGTAACTTTTGATGAGCCGGAAGAATCTAACCTGAACTGGCGGCAGCATTCCCGTATTTCAGATGTTTGGTTGCTGAAACGGTAAGCCCGGAAGAAGGTTTTGATGTATAAGGCA
>NZ_DAOMQT010000084.1:0-11635 GCF_035445465.1 Agriterribacter sp. | reverse complement strand
GCCAACTTAGCTCAGCTGGTAGAGCATTTCATTCGTAATGAAAGGGTCGTCGGTTCGAATCCGATAGTTGGCTCTGATAAACCCCCGGTATTATTTTAGTCCTGCTTGTCTGGTTTGTTTTGAGCAGAAAGCAACTGGTCTATCTTTTCATCTATCTGTTTTAATTGTCCTAGTATTACCCATGCGGCAAGACTATCTTCTTCGTTTAATATGCTTTGCGGCTTGTCTCCGCTATTAAGCACATCCTTTAAAGAGCCGTTTTCCAAATCGGTGAGCAATAGATCATCAATATTAACTCCAAATATCTTGGATAATTCTATTACCTTTTCCAGTCCGGGCCGGCTTACATTATTTTCATAATTAGACCAGGTATTTGGCGAAATGCCGCACCTGTCTTTCATTTCAGACTGTTTCCATTTATTTTTTTTACGTAAAAACCTTAGATTTTTATGTAGATAACTCCCTGCCATTCGATTTTCTTAAAAAAAATTCCAAATTTTATTTGAAATAACAAAATACCTGATGTATCTTAGATAACAAATCAAGGCTTCACCGGTAACGCTACCAAATATATGAAAAACGAATCAGGAAATTATACAGAAATTACCATTCCCACACTTATTGCAAGGTTGGAGTTTTACGATAGCGCGGTCTTATAACCTTGCTGAGACGATATGTTTATTATTTCATAAACTATGGGGCATTCTGGATGCAGACGAAATCAGGCAATCGGGCGCTGTTTCAATCATTTGGATTGATCTTATCATCCATAACCTCTTTGCATGACAAATAAAGAATACAGGTTATTAACAAGCCGGCCATCAAGGATGCAATCCAGCAATATAGATAACCCTAAGGATGCTTTGGAATCTTTCTTCAGCAGCTTTACGCTGGATGATTGCAGGAATTATTTATGGGAGCTGTATGAAAGATGCGTAATGAGCTATGCACGGGAACATACGGTACATGAAACGGCATCGGATATGCTTTTCTTTTATACCCATACGGAAATGCTGATAGAAGCTGCATGGCTTATCAATAACAAGCATAAGAGAAAAGAAAAAAACAGGAAGAATACTTCTCCGGGTCAAAAAGAGCATACCTGAACCATTTGCGTACAGGGCAAATATTTACAGCGAACTATTTTTTCCGGTGGAAAAATCGCTATCCATTTTTCAGCAGTAACTGTTAAACAGTGAAAAAAGATAATAGCATAAATGAAAGATACCATAAGTCCTATCACTTTTTAAACAAAGCGGTTGACGACCCTTTCCTGTGCCTCACAGCCATATTTGATGCTTTTCACCCCAACGACTTTCGGAAAGAGATAACTTTTTGGCAACAACTGGCTTTGGCAAATGACCAGAGCGCCTATGATGAAGGAAAAGTGAGGGAGGATATGATGGATTTTTGCCGTGAGCTTTTACGGATCACCGAGGCTTTCTATATTATTAATGAGAATAGAAAGCGGCAACAAAAAGCTAAAAAGAGAAAGAACTCAAAAAAAGAAACAGGGAGAATAATTAACGCATTCCATCAGCTAACATTATTAAGCGACCGGGAAAAGGCTGACCCGCAACTGGCTGTCAGGGCTTTTTGTAATGCATTTTCGCACGAATATTCAAGGATTGAGCTATTGGACCTGTTGGATGCTGTTATTACTTATGAAGGAAAAAAAACGGTTTACAAGGGCAACCTTGTGCTGGTTTATCAATGCATGGAATCTTTACTCAATCTTGCTTATATGATTGCTAAGAAGAAGAAACTATTAAATCATCTAAAGCCATCCCGATATGCTGAACACCGAGTACATCAATAATCATCCGGCAGAAGAATTTTGGTATTGCTCTAAAGAGTCCGTTGAAAACGCGCAAAAAGCCATCTGTGAATTTTTTGATATGTATGGCTCAGGCAGCGCGCAGGAACGGCTTTGGGAAATGCTTAAGCTGGCATTAGGCAGTGCGGAAATAAATGACTGGAATGAAGTGAAACGGGCAAACGTTATCCATTTTTATGAACTGCTGGCACAGTTGATCAAGGCCAATTACCTGTTGTTTTTAAAAATGAGCAATGAAACCTGAAAACATGTTCGGGGAAAAAAGCCCTATGCTTTAGCGAGATTCCTGATATCACTTATCGTAGGTGATACGCGTGAATGTATCTGCAGATTTGAGAGGCAAAAGAAGTTACATTCAATACTCCTAAGGTTTGGGACAGCATTATCAAAATAAAAACGGCGCATGTTTATATGTGCCGTTTTTATGAATTTTTGCGAATGAATTAATAATTATTCCATCAGCCTGTACAGCTCATCTAAGTTGGGCGAAAGGATGATTTCTGTTCTGCGGTTCAGCGCCCTTCCTTCCGGTGTGGCATTGGTATCGCGCGGATCGAAGTAGCTATGGCCCGATGCCACCACCCTGGCCGGATCTACCTGGTAATCTTTTGTGAGGATGCGCACGATAGATACCGCCCTGGCTGTGCTTAGTGCCCAGTTATCTTCAAAAGTTCTGCGGATAGGAATACTGTCGGTATGCCCTTCCACTACAATCTGTATCTTAGGATCGGTATTGAGTACCTGAGCTATTTTGCCCAGTGCTTCCTGCCCTTCTTTACCTACTACCGCACTCCCCGATTTAAAGAGCAGCTTTTCCTGCAATGACACATATACTTTTCCATCCTTTACAAAAACATCAAGGTCTTCGGCTTTGTATTGTCCTAATGCCTTATTAATCGTGTTGCGCAGGTTTTCCACTACGCTGCGCTGCTGATCTATCAGTTTTTGCAGCGCTTCCAGGCGCTTTTGCTGTTCTTCAATCGTAAGTGCTGTGCTGCTCAGTTGTTCCTGGGTGCTGCTCAACTGCTGTTCTGTGTTGCTCAGCAACTGGCGGGCCTTATCCAGTTCCTGCTCTTTTAAGCTTTTAGCAGAGGCCACATCGCTGAGTTGTTTTTTTAAATCTTCATATAGCTGGTTACTTTCCCGCAGGTTTTTACGAAGGATAGCCAGGTCGTTTTCAAAACGAAGGCTGTCTTGCTGCAAAACACTGATGGCATTGGTTGCTTCTGTAAACTTTTTCTTGGATACACAGGAGGTAAGCCCGGCAAATACAAATAATGTAATAAAAGCGGGCAGGAGATGCTTCATATTAAATGGATTTTTGGTTTACAACTAACACACAGGCATAGTTGCAGTTAATGTAATGATAATGATAGCCGCTCAAAAATAAACAAATAATTTGTTGTAAGTGATTTTGAATTGCGGGTACCTGCTCCCCTGCACACCCTGAAACCTGTAACCTGCAACCTGTAACCCACTTTGCACTCTGCAACTTGTAACCCAATAATGCCGCCCAGGTTATATCTTTGGCCAAAGTGCGGTATGGAAAAATCGAATTTTGTTGATCAGATCAGGATATTTTGCCGTAGCGGGCATGGCGGCGCCGGCAGTAAGCATTTTATGCGCACCAAATACAACCCGCAGGCAGGTCCCGACGGTGGCGATGGCGGCCGGGGGGGGCATATTATGCTCAGGGGCAATAAAAACTTATGGACTCTTTTGCATTTGCGGTATTTTAAAAATGTGCTGGCCGAAAATGGTGAAGGCGGCAGCGGTAACAACTGTACGGGCAGAATGGGAAAGGATGTTATTATAGAAGTGCCATTGGGAACAGTTGCCTTTGATGAAGAAACGCATGAAAAGGAAGCCGAAATAATGGAAGACGGGCAGGAAGTAATATGGATAAAGGGCGGACGCGGAGGCCTGGGCAATACCAATTTTGCCACGGCCACCAACCAGACGCCGGAATATGCCCAGCCGGGCGAACCCGGACAGGAAGCCTGGAAGGTGCTGGAGCTAAAGGTGCTGGCGGATGTAGGCCTGGTAGGTTTTCCCAACGCAGGCAAATCCACCTTACTATCGGCTATCACCGCCGCCAAACCAAAGATCGCCGATTATGCTTTTACTACTATTAATCCCAACTTGGGCATAGTAGCCTACCGCGAAAACAAAAGCTTTTGTATAGCCGATCTTCCCGGTATTATTGAAGGGGCTGCGGAAGGCAAAGGTTTGGGACATCGTTTTCTTCGTCATATTGAACGCAACCCCGTGCTGCTGTTCCTTATTCCGGCCGACAGCAAAGACCATCATAAAGAATTTGATATACTGGTAAATGAGTTGGAACAATATAATCCGGAGCTTCTGCACAAGGAATTTATTATTGCTGTCAGTAAAAGTGATATGCTGGACGATGAATTAAAAGCAGCCATCAGCAAAGAGTTGCCCCCCGATGTCCCGCATCTTTTTATTTCATCGCTTAACCATAAGGGTTTGGTTGAACTAAAAGACCTGTTATGGCAAATCTTAAATAAAAAAAATGACCAGTAAATAACTTAACAATAGCAAAAATGCCTTAATATTACTGCTGCAAAAAGCGATTACTTTTATTTAATTATAACCTACGATTGCCTGCCATTTCCGGCATTTACTGCGAAGCCCCCGGGTTTCGCTTTTTTGTTGCATTATCCAGCCCGCATCCCTTATCTTTATAAGCGTATTTTCCTGTAAGCGATTGGTCATTCTGAAAAATTCTGTATATGGCTTTACTACCCTGGCGTAAAGGTATTGTTACCCGTATCGGGGAAGAAGCTCCTTTAACCCGCAGGTACTGGATTGAAGTTCAGGATACGGCTCAATTTGATTTTACTCCCGGGCAGTTCGTAACGCTTGATTTACCCATACATGAAAAGCCTGCCAGAAGATGGCGCAGCTACTCTATTGCATCCTGGCCCGATGGCAGCAATGTGTTTGAGCTGGTGATCGTATTGCTGGAAGGCGGCGCAGGCACCAATTATATTTTTAATGAAATAAAAGAAGGTTCCGAATTTACGTTGCGCGGTCCCCTCGGTGTGTTTACACTGCCACAGCCTGTTGAAAAAGATCTTTTCCTGATCTGCACCGGCACAGGTATTGCACCTTTTCGCAGCATGGTTAATTATATTAACCTGCATAATGTTCCCCACAAACATATTCACCTCATATTTGGCTGCCGCGAAAAATGCAACCTGCTGTATTATGACGAGATGCGGGAGCTGGAAGAAAAAGTGCCTGATTTCCATTATTATCCTACCCTATCAAGGCAGGAATGGGAAGGCAAAACCGGTTATGTACATGCCATATATGAAGCGCTTGCTCAAAGCATGCCGCCGGCACAATTTTTTCTTTGCGGCTGGAAGAATATGATTGATGAAGCCAAGCAAAGGATTTTGGCTATGGGCTACGACCGTAAAGCCATTCACCAGGAATTGTATGGATAATGTTATTTGAGATTTGAGATTTAAAATTTGAGATTGCATTACGCTTCTGATTTGCAGTATCAGCTACCGGGTAGGCTTACTACTCACAATTCACAACCTTGCGCCCATCCTCCCGTATTTTCAAATTCTTCACATTTCCACATTTTCCATATTTTCACATTAATATGATTACGTTAAAAGAAGGCGATAAGGCTCCTGCCTTTTCGGGAAAGAATCAGAAAGGAGAAAAAATTACCTTATCGGATTATAAAGGGAAAAAGCTGGTATTGTATTTTTATCCGCAGGATGATACGCCCACCTGTACTGTACAAGCCTGTAATTTGAGGGATAATTTTTCGTTATTAAAGCAAAAGGGATTTGAAATACTTGGCGTGAGCCCGGATGATGAAAAATCGCATCAGAAATTTGAAGCAAAATATGCGCTTCCCTTTGATCTGCTGGCCGACCCCGGTCATAAGATCATTGACAAATACGGCGTATGGGGTGAAAAACAGTTATATGGAAGGAAGTATATGGGACTGCACCGCACTACTTTTGTTATTGACGAAAAAGGGGTGATCAGGAAAATATTCTTCCGGCCGAAAAATAAACAACATGCTGAAGAGATAATAAAATCCCTGGAACAGCAATAGCGCTTATGGATGTTTCAGATATTAAGATCAAAGAAAAATCATGGAAGGCAAAGCTGGCCGCAGGATGGCTGGGCGTAGATAATGTGGCTTTTACCCTGGGTAAAACCATTCACCTGTATAATGCTACCGCACAGGAATTTTTGCACGATACCCGCTGGGTAAAGCATGAGCTGAAGCATGTGGAACAGTTTAAACGTTACGGCTTCATTTCATTTATAGCCAGGTATACGCTTGAAACCCTGAAAAAGGGGTACTACAATAACAAATATGAGGTAGAAGCCCGTATGGCGGAAAAGGAAATAATCTAAAGGGCGCTTATTGTGCCTGGTTCCACAGCCTTTATATCACGCTACAATTTATACCGCTTTAAACAGTTATTATAACCGGCATATAATGTACTATATGTCAACTTTCCCAATATTTTTTCCCGGTTTCGATATAGGACTTGGCAAATTTATTTATCTTGGTAAGTCAAGACCTTGCTAAATACCGAATGACCCCTCAACCCAAACATTGCCTTCTTTCTTTATGGCGCATCCTGTTGCCGTCCCTGTGCTGCTTTGTATTTCATACAGCAGGGATAGCGCAATTAAACGCTTTTTTTAATGCAGATAAAGAAGGCGGCTGCCCTCCTTTTACTGTTCAGTTCAGCAATGCCAGTTCGGGCGCCTCGGCCAATGCCGCCTACCTGTGGAATTTTGGTAATGGCAACACAAGTGAGCTCAGGGATCCGGCCGCTATATATACAGAAGAAAAAGAATATACGGTAACCCTTACTGTTACAGATGAAGGCAAAACCAGCACATATACCCGGCAAATTACCGGGTATCAAAAGCCTGTGGCAGATTTTTCGGTTTCCGCCACCAAAGATTGTATACCTGCCGGCATAACCTTTACCAGCAGTTCCAAGCCAGGCAGCGGATCGCTCAGTCGCTACTATTGGGACTTTGGCGATGGCAGCACGGAGGAAGGATATGGCAATACCATATCTCATACATATATGGCGGTTCAAAAACCTTCTGTAAGCCTTACTGTTACCAATAGTTACGGCTGTTATAGCACAATAGAAAAAGATGAGGTAGCAGAAATACTTCCTGCTATGCATGCGTCATTTACTTCCGATAAACGGGTGCTCTGCACACCGTCGGATGCAGTGCAGTTTACCAGTATCAGCTCGGGCCCGGGCACATTAAGCTATATCTGGGATTTTGGAGACGGGAACACGTCTTCTGTAAAAAATCCATCTTATTCCTTCAACAAAAAAGGGATTTACACGGTAAGCCTTACTGTAAAGAATGAAGAAGGATGCAGCATAACCACTACGCAAAGCGACTACCTGAACGTAGCCAGCTATAAGGCCGCTTTTAATACCCCCGCGCTGATATGTGAAGGTCAGCGGGTGGTTGTTAACAGCACCAGCACGCCAAATCCTTCTTCCTCCAACTGGTATATCAACGACCAGCCTGTATATAGCTGGTATAACAGTCTGGAATATACATTTGCCGATACGGGAAAGCAAACCATAAAGCTGGTGAACACATTTGGCGACTGCCAGGACGTTGCTACCGCCACGGTGCATGTACGCCCTGTTCCCAGGCCCACCGGGTTTGCCGCCGATATACAAAGTTTATGTGGTGCGCCTTCCGTGGTAAAGTTTAAGGATAATACCGAAGGTGCTGTAAAATGGGAATGGGATTTTGACTATTACGGTTATTATCATCCCGGTTCAGCAGCGCAGGCGCCATCGCATACCTATACAGGCGATAATTCATATTTTGTAAACCTTACCGTAAGCAATATATACGGGTGCAGCAGTGGCACCGGGCAATATGTAACGATCAGCAAACCCTATGTAAATATTTATAACAAGCTTAGTTCCGGCAGTGATAACTGGTATTGCGGTTATGTAAAAGTGCAGATGGCTGCGGGAACCGCTACCGAAGAGATCATTGATTATAAGTGGCATTTCGGCGATGGAGCCACTTCCACTGATCCGGAACCGGTGCATGAGTATACGAAGCCCGGTAATTTTAATGTTCGCCTTGAATATGTTACCAAAAATGGTTGTAAGGGTGTTTCCAATTCCATCGACTTTTCTGTATACAGTAAGCCTAAAGCCGATTTCAAAGCTATTGCGGGTGTGGATATTTGCGGTAACACGCCTGTAACATACAGCTATACCGGCACAAACTTTTCGTACTTAGTGTGGAGCTTTGAAGGCGAGTATAATGATTTGTATTATGGCAACAATGGCGGCAGAACAGTACAGTATAACAAGGAAGGCACTTATGGCGTAAAGCTAACGGCATACAATGGCAATTGCAGTGATGAGATTGAAAAAAAGAATTATGTAACCATAAAACCGCCTTTTCCCAAAATAACCGGTTACACATTAAGCTGCGAGGGCACACGGGGCCTCGTTAAATTTACACAGGCTTCAGAAGGAGCCACTTCATGGAAATGGGATTTCGGCGATGGCAAAACACAAACTTTGGCTTCAGAAGAGCCTGTTGTTGAGCATGAGTATACCAAAACAGGAAGCTATAAAGTTGTTCTCACTACTTCCAACGGGCAATGTTCCGTTCGCGATTCCATTACGATTGCAGTATTGCTGAAGCAAAAGCCGGTGCTTGCGCTTGCTCCGGGGGAAGCCTGTACCAACACATTTATCAACTTCAGCATTTCCAATATGGAGCAGAATCCTTATATGGCTAACTTTAACAACCTCTATTATATCGAAAAATGGGAATATGCCAACGGGGAGCCATTTGAGGGCAGCTCTTATTTTGATTACAGTAGCAATGATTGGCGGCCAGTAAGGGGCAGCATAAGCTCCGCTCAGACTAAAGACAATCAATTACGCGTAATAACAACTTCTTATTACTTCGGATGCGCGGATACCAGCAATGCTGTTCCTGTAAAATTCAAAGGTGCTTTGCCGGCTTTTGATGTAGTTAAAGACGGGCTGTGCTTTACTACGGCTGAAGTGATCTTAAAAGATGCTTCCATTGCTGAGAACAATACCATAACAAGTTGGCACTGGGATTTTGGCGACGGGCAAACACTTACAAAAACATCGGGAGGGCTGGTACAGCATCAATACGAAAATCCGGGCAACTACTATGTAAAGCTTACGATCACCGATGCGGGCGGCTGCAGCAGCAGTACGGCATCTTACGGAAAAGCAGTAAGCGTAAACGGGCCAAAGGCAGCGTTTAGCCTGGCGCAGGGCAATAATGTTCCTTTAAATACCAATATTATCTTTTACAACAGCACCAATACTTATGGTGCAGACAACGTGCAGTACCAATGGGATTTTGGCGATGGAAGCGCACCCGGCAACAGCTATTACGAATCGCACACCTACACGCAGCCCGGCACCTATGCCATACAGCTTACAGCCACCGATGCGGTGAGCGGCTGCACCTCTTATGCCACCCAAACACTTGTGGTGCGATATTTTAATACGGCATTCCGCTTTACACAATCCTTTGTAACCAATACCCAATGCGCCCCGGTGGTGGCCAGCTTTGAAAATACGTCTTATGATTATACCAAAATAGTTTGGGATTTTGGCGATGGGAGCCCGCTGCTGGAAAACGTCTCTTATCCCCGGCACGCATATAAAGAGCCCGGTACATATGAGATAAAGCTGATGGGCTATGGTTACAACGGGTTGGAGAAAACGTTTAAAGACACTATCATCATCAGCCGGCCGGAAGCTTCTTTAAAAGCAGGACCGCCCGAAATCTGCCTTGGGCAGCAGGCTTCGTTAAAGGCTGCGGGCCCGGGCATCAGCAGCTATGCCTGGGATTTTGGCGATGGCAACGTGATGATTTCAGGCGACAGCAGCATAAGCCACACCTATAACAGCGCAGGCATTTATATGCCACAGTTACTTATAACAGACGCCGGCGGCTGCACGGGCGCGGCAAATGCCGGAGACAGGATACAGGTACGGCCAGCACCAAAGCTAACGGTTACGCCCACCCAAACCCGTATATGCCTGGGGGAAAGCCTGCAGTTGTCTGCCAGTACACCAGGCGGGGTAAGTTATACATGGGAAGCCGCTAACGGCATCAACCACATGAACCTACCCAACCCAACGGTAAAGCCCGGTCTTACCACTACCTATAATGTAGTGGCGAAAGACGACCTGGGCTGCAGCGCAACAGGATCTGCAGCCGTAACAGTGGTTCAGCCGGAGCAACTGAAAGTTCAGCCGGATACAGGTATATGCTATGGTAAGCAGGTACAGCTCCATGTTAGCGGCACTACCGTTTACCAGTGGATCAGGAACACAAACGGGTTAAGCAGCATACATATTGCTGATCCCGTAGCACAGCCCGTTGCCACCACTGTATATACAATAACCGGTGGTGATCAATACGGCTGTTTTTCTGACACAGCAGATATAGTGGTGAGTGTTTATGACCTCCCATCCGTATCAGCCGGCCGCGATGTGGAAGTGCTTGCCGGAACACCTGTGCAGTTGCAGGCAGACGGCACTCCCGATATTGTATCATGGAAATGGACCCCGGATCAATATCTTAGTTGCGGTAACTGTCCTGCGCCGGTGAGTAAAGCGCTGGCCACTACCGAATATCATATTACGGTAACCAACGCGCATGGCTGTACGGCATCCGATGGTATGATCCTTAAAATGCAATGCGAAGAAAGTAAAGTGCATATACCCAATGCCTTTACGCCTAACGGCGATGGCAGGAATGATGTGTTTACCATTCTTGGCATTTCCTATGTAAAGCACCTGGTAATTTATAACCGCTATGGAAAAAAAGTGTTTGAAAGAAGGAATTACATAGCAGCCGACCGAAGCCTGGGATGGGACGGCACATTCAACGGGGAACTGTTGCCCACAGGGAGCTTTGTGTACTTTGCAGAAATGGAATGCGAATCAGGCGGAATATTTACCAGAAAAGGCACGGTGACCATGATCAGGTAAAGCCGCATACATAGCGGGGCTGTCTCAAAAGAGCCGGTATAGAAAATGTACTACTAAGACTCAAAGCCCTGATCTTCCCGTTTTATTTTTAGCAACTTCGCAGCAAAATATTATAGTGTGCTTAGGTAGTATGTATTATGATCTCCATTCAGCCGTCAGCCTGCTTTGTTTTCCGCATTATATTTTTTTTCGGCCGCGGCTGCTTTTTCAAAATCAAGTACTACACCGTTAATGCAATATCTCAGGCCCGTTGGCGGGGGACCATCTTCAAACACGTGTCCCAGGTGCCCTTTACACCGTCCGCACATTACTTCTGTTCTTTCCATACCCGCGGTATGATCGGGCGCATAAATGATGCTGCCTTTGGTAACAGGCTCGTAAAAGCTGGGCCAGCCGCAGCCGCTTTCAAATTTGGTATCGCTTCTGAATAAAGCGTTGCCGCAGGCCGCACAGTAATAGGTTCCCACTTCACTAAACTTTTCATACTTGCTGCTCCACGGCCTTTCCGTTCCCTTTTTCCGGGCTATATAATATACGTCTTCGGGTAAAACATCTTTCCACTCCGCATCACTAAGGTTAACCTTAGATTTGTCGGTGCGGGAGTATACTTTATTTTTATTATTTGTATTATCCATATGTGCTGATGATTTTTTTTGAGGTGGTTGTGAAAAGCTACACTGGCAAAAGATCATGGGAGCTATTAATACGATAAGAAGAGGTTTAAAGA
>NZ_DAOMQT010000083.1:0-11853 GCF_035445465.1 Agriterribacter sp. | reverse complement strand
TCATACCGCTGATTTTTTGTTTACAAGCTTTGGTATTTCATAGCATCGCCTGTTGTGTCACTCCCTTCAGGGTTCGGTAATACTATTGTGCTATAAATCTATGACCCTTTCAGGGTCGCAGGCAATTCCTTGTCCCAATTTCTTCCCGACGGGGTCTTCACAGCCTGGCAATTGTGCGGAAAGCGAGACCCCGGCGAACAGGAAAATTACTTAATTTTAGGGATCATCTATAGAAAAACACTACCGATGGCTATTCGCTATAAACACTCTAATGTATACAGTACATACTTCTGTACATTCACATGCTATAAGTGGTTGCATTTATTTAAAATTACCCAATCCTATGATTTGGTGTATGATTGGTTCTCAATACTAAGAAACAAATGTAATAGTGAAATAATTGCCTATGTAATTATGCCCAACCACATGCATTGTATACTATACTTTAAAGAAGCCGGCTTTAATCTCAATACAATAATATCTAATGGGAAGCGGTTTATGGCGTATGAAATGATTAGCAGACTGGAGGAAAAAGAAGAAAACACGATACTACAACTGCTATCTGAATCTGTTACCGAAAGAGAAAAGAAGAAAGGACAATTGCATAAAGTATTCAAAAATAGTTTTGACGCCAAACCTATTTTCTCGGATAAATTTTTACATCAAAAAATAGACTACATCCATTATAACCCGGTAAGTGGGAAATGGCGATTAGTGCGTAATTATACAGATTATGAACACAGCAGTGCCGCATTTTATGAATTAAACAAGCTTAAACATTTTATGCCATTGCATTATAAGGATGTATGAGAGGTGTTTTCTTCCCGATGAGGTCTTCACAGTCTGGCAACTGTGTGAAGCGTGAGACCCCGGCGAATCGTGCAGCGCCAGGGTCTCATAGCTAACCCACAACGGCTTTTGATGAAGACCCCGGTGCGAAGCTTAATTTTCTTCCCGATGGGGTCTTTACAGTCGGGCAACTGTGTGAAGCGTGAGACCCCGGCGAATCGTGCAGCGCCAGGGTCTCATAGCTAACCCACAACGGCTTTTGATGAAGACCCCGGTGCGAAGCTTAATTTTCTTCCCAATGGGGTCTTCACAGTCCGGCAACTGTAAGAAGAGTGAAACTCAGGTGAATCGTGCAGCGCCAGGGTCTCATGACTATCCCACAATATCCTTTCGATGAAAAGACCCCCATGCGGATCAAAATTACCAACCTTATGGGTATAGCAAATATTTCTTACGCATTTCCTTATACCGGCTCAAACCTGGCTCCCAGCTTTTACGGATTTCTTCTTCCGATACTCCGTTAATGACCTGCTGGCGGAACAGGCTATTGCCGATCAGGTTTTCAATTTTACCCATTTGATTGCTGAGCCTGGAGTTGAAGAACTTTTCTTTGTTGGGATGGGCTTTATATAGCTCCATGATCCACTGTAAATTGATCTTACCCGTTTTGCGCAACTGCGCTACGTCATAGTTGCGAAGATCCAGACCATAACAAACCTCATTCATAAATAAAGGAGTTTCCGCCATCCCCTTTATCGGTTTTGGCGTGTAGGAAAAGGTATATTTCCCCTTCAGTTCAGGACTACCCAATATAGTAAAGGGATACAGGGTGCCCCTGCCATGATTTACATACACGCCCTCAAACATGCAGGTAGAGGGATATAATAAAATAGCCTGCTGGGTATTGAGGTTGGGAGAAGGTTTTACAGGTAGTATGTAAGACTTGTCATGACTGTAGTTGGCCACGGGAATTATTTTCAGCTTACACTTTGCTTTATTGGCCAGCCAGCCTTCGCCATTAGCCATCTGTGCAAATTCACCAACGGTTAACCCGTGCGACATGGGCAGCGGAAACATACCTATACCCGACTTATGCTCCATGTCTAATACCGGCCCATCAATAAGATATGCATTCGGGTTGGGCCTGTCAAGAATCAGCATTTCTTTATTGTTTTCCACACAGGCTTCCATTAGTCTTACCAGGGCATTAATGTTGGTATAAAAGCGAACGCCTACATCCTGCAGGTCGTAAACCAGGATATCCACATCCGCCATATCTTCCTTATCCGGCTTGTTTTTGGTTCCGTATAATGAAATAACAGGAATGCCCGTCGCCGGGTCTTTTTCATCCTTCACTTTTTCACCGGCACTGGCATTACCCCGAAACCCATGTTCAGGGCCAAACACTTTCACGATATTGATACCAAGGCGTTGCAGGCTATCTACCAGGTGTTTTTTCCCGATGATCGTAGTTGGGTTGGCTATAACGGCCACCCGTTTCCCTTCCAGATAATTAAGATACTTCTCCGTCTGATCGGCGCCTGTAATAATTTCTTTTCCGGATGGAGCGGTTGTATGTCTTTCAAATCCAAAACATACAGTTAACCCTAAAATAAGCGTAGCTAACAATTTCACGTTATCGTTTTGATCAGGGTTTTTTCAAAAATTTAAACAGCTCGTTATCGGTAGTTAATACAACAGTGGTCTGACTGTCTAACGATCTTTCCAGCGTTTCCATGGATTTCACAAAGCTGTATAATTCCCTGGACTGGGCACTTTTATTATACGCACCGGCATAAATAGATGTGGCGCTTGCATCCGCCTTTCCCCTGATCACCTGTGCGTCTTTAATAGCCGACGACTGAATTTCAGCCAGGTCAAGCTCTTTATTTCCCCGTATTTTCAGCGCTTCCCCCTGCCCTTCAGATTTGAACTGTTCGGCAATCCTGTTCCTTTCGCTGATCATCCTGTCGTATACCCTGTTCCTTACTTCTTCAACATAATTTACCCTCCTGAACCGGAAGTCTAATATCCTGATCCCCAGGTCGGATGTTCTTTCATTTACTTTTTTAAGGATCATGGCTTCTATTTTATCGCGTCCAACAGAAATGGAATCAAGATTTTCCAACTGCTCCAGGAAATCTTCCCCGATCTCGGGCTTGCGGTTGGAAGAACGTACAATATCAAGCAGTTCATGCGCTGCCACCGCGTTGCGGGTTTCTCCATCCAGAATATCATCCAGCCTCGACTTGGCTGATCTTTCATCCCTTAAGCGGATAAAGAACTGCAGCGAATTGGTGATCTGCCACCGGGCATAAGTATCTACATAAATAAATTTCTTGTCTTTCGTAGGCACCTGGTTCGGATGACCGTCCCAGGCCAGGTAACGCTTATCGAAGAACTGTACTTTTTGTATAAAGGGCACCTTCAGATTTACCCCCGGCTTCACACGGGGCTCTCCTACCGGCTTTCCGAACTGGGTAACAATAGCCTGTTCCGTTTCATTAAGAATAAATACAGAACCGGAAACGGCCAGTATCACCACTGCAACTAAAACACCTATAATAATTTGTCTGGGTTTGATCATTGTATATTTATTTTGTATGAAATACCGCCATGCGGTTTCATTCGCTTATGAATTATTTGGATAGAGTTATTTTGGTACCAAGGTTCAGTAATGGCAAAACATTGTTTCCTTTTTCATCCACAATTATCTTGTTGCCAATTTTAGGCAATATCCTTTCCATGGTTTCGAGGTAAATCCTTTTTTTAGTAACATCAGGCGCCTTAATATACTCTGTGTATAAGGCTTCAAACCTGGCGGCATCCCCGGTAGCGCCATTCACCCTGTTCAGCGCATACGCTTCGGCCAGTTGAATGGTTTCCTTTGCTTCCCCTCTTGCCCGCGGAATTACGCTGTTATATTCCGACTCTGCCTGGTTGATGAGCGTTTCACGTTCCTGCTGGGCCTGGTTAACGCCATTAAAGGATGGTTTAACCAAAGCGGGCGGATTAACATCCTGCAGTACCACCTGGTCTATGCGGATCCCGTTTTCATACTCATCGCACAATTTCTGCAGCAGCACTTCCATATTGGTGGCTACTTCCTGGCGGCCAACCGTAAGCACTTCATTAACCGTTCTGTCTCCTACGGATTTACGCATGGCCGATTCGGCCATATCTCTTAGCGAACGTTCCGGGTCTTTTACCCTGAAAAGATATTGGAAAGAATTTTCGATCCTGTATTGAACCACCCATTCCACGTCGGCCATATTCAGGTCGCCGCTTAGCATAGACGATTCTATACTGAAGTCGCTGTCTGAATACTGGGAACGGCTGCTTATACCCGTTGTTCTGAAGCCAAACTCATGCTTGAGCTGCCGCTGAACCGGTATCTTGTACATTTTCTCAATACCAAAGGGCGCAATAAAATTAAGCCCCGGGTTTACTGTTCTGCTGTATTGCCCCAGGTTCAGCACCACACCCTCCTCTTCGGGTCCTACGGTTCTCACCGATGTGAGCAGCAGTGTCAATATAAATACACCAAGCAGTATTTTCCTGCCGTGTTTCTTTGCTAAATACCGGTAATACGCAACTTGCTGTTCGAAATCTGTCATTCATAACAATTTTAAAAATGGCAGGGCCATTATAGTGACTAAAGCGTTGAAAATACGAAAGAATACCGGAAAGATGAAGTCAATTGTGACTGTCAACAGGATTGAGCAGATCATAATTTGTATATGGGATCATTTTTCAACCCCATTTATTCAGAAGTAAGGAGACGGTTTACTCAGGGTCTTCACATCATTTTGCCGGTACGCATCAATACGCTGTCTTATCATATTGAAAAATATATATCTTTCCCTTTCTCCCACCCCGCTGATGAGAATGGATTTACTTATCAGGTTCTGGATAAAATCAAAACTATAATTGCAAATCCTTTCGTCCTGCGTCATCATCACATTCATCACATTGTGAAGAAATATACACATCTGTTTATCATCAAGAACACATAGCATACTGTTATCGCCGAGCACAAAATCATTTACATATAATTTCAATGGTGCACCCGAAGATAAAGGTTGTTGGCCCGGCATAAACTTTCGCTCTGAAACAGCCTGCAACTCCATCAGGTCTATCATTTCGTATAACTTATCATAAAGGGTTTCGTACTCTTTCTGCGATGCGAAAAAACCCGTATCCTTATAATATTCAATCTGCCTTAAAGTAATCTGGATATTCTCCACGTTTAAGATCTCTACAAAAGGAACTTTGCAAACCAGGGCCGCAATTTTTTTTGCCTGCTCAAGAAATTCGGATGGAAATTCCGCCAGGCTGAACTTTGAATACTTATACTCAGGAAACTGCAGGAAAGTTTTCATCCATGCAAAGAATTTAAAAGCAGCCAGTTCCGGAAACATGAAATAATAAAAAACCGGGATGTCCTTACTGAAGCATATCAGTTCTTTTTTACTGAACCCGGTTATATACAAAAGCGTTTTATGAATATTGTCGAGATATTGCAAAAAATCGAATTTGTCGGGTTCAACGAGACTACCGGAAAACAAAATTGAATTGTTCTCCAGGCTCAGCACCTGGTCTACCGATATCCTGAAATGATTGCTTAGTTTTCGTATCTCTTCTATGGAAATCAGTTTTTCGCCGCGCATCCTTCTGTAAGCACTGTCATTGCTTATTTCCAGCACTTCCGCAATTTCATCTACCAGTGAAATATTTACAGGTACAATCGCCCGAATGTATTGGAAAAAATCAATTTGCAGCTTGCTCATATGTCCCGGGATTATTTTTAGGAAATGTTGCTAACCAACCTGTGCAGTTTTAGTAAATATCACAACTAATATAAAAATTATTCAGCAGATATTGTAAAAGCTGCCAATGTTTGCTCAATAGCAACTGGCATTAGGATTTCCTGACTTGAAAACGTGGTTTACCGGCTATTAGCAATTATGAACCGGACTGGCGCCAGGGTAATTTTAAGTGCGCTTATATACTTCAAACTACAGGTCATGAAAACATACTTCATTGCACGCACTTACTCCTTCATTCATCTTTTACTGCTGATGGCTGCTCCTGCTACTTATGCCCAGGAAACATTCCTGAAATACAGGGTGATGCAAAACAATACGCTTATAGGCATTATGACCTTACAAAAAAAAAGCACGGCAGATGAAACGCATCTGTCCATGCTCATTGAAGTGAAAAAAAGGCTGCTTTTGATGTTTGACATACACGAAACACATCAGGAAACCTTTGCCAACGGCATCCTGATGCACGCATGGGTTAAAAGAGAGATCAACGGAAAAACAAAAGTGACCAGGCAAATCTATCGTGCAATGCCTGGTTATATAAAGATAGAGGATGAAAAGAAAAAGGCAACGGCTATGCAACCTGTTTATAGCACTATACTGGGAATGCATTTTGAGGAACCGGTTGCTATTACTGAAGTCTTTTCCGATAACCACCAGCAAATGGTGAAGCTATCCCCGCTCGGTAATCATTCTTTCAAAATTACTATGCCAGACGGGAACAAGAGTTTTTTTTACTATACCAATGGCATTTGCTCAAGAGTTGTTGCGCATCACAATTTCTACACATTGGAATTTATTTTAACCACGGAATAAAGCGAAACGACCGGTGAGCGGGAATAAGCCATCCGAACCATTCGTGATCATATTTTTTAACTCATAAAGCTGATTGTATGCATTTTGATACGAACATTTTGTTAAAGGCACTGCCAGCATTATTATTGCTGGCAGGCATTGAATGGATGGTGCTTGTGAAAGAGAAGCATCACGCAAAACCAAAAGGCCAGGAGTTGGGCAGCCTTTGGCTTGGATTGGGATTCCTGATTTTGTCACCTGTTACAAAGAGCGTAAATCTCTTTGCTTATAGTATTGCGTATGAATACAGGATATGGAGTCTTCCGGACAACTTATGGTTAACCTTTATACCGGGTTTCTTGGCAGAAGATTTCACCTATTACTGGTTTCACAGGCTCAGCCATCAGGTGAGGTTTTTATGGGCATCGCATATGGTGCATCACTCCGGAGAACATTTTTCTTATACCGTGGCTTTCCGGCAGCCATGGACAGGCCATCTTTCCGGCACTTTCATTTTCTGGATGTGGATGCCCCTGGTTGGGTTTTCTCCCGCTATGGTCCTGTTCCTGAAATCCATTAATGTAATGTACCAGTTCAGCCTCCATACAGAAACCATTAAACGCTTACCCCGCTGGGTAGAATTCATATTCAATACCCCCTCCCATCATCGGGTACATCATGGCAGCGACAGGGAATACATAGACAAAAACCATGGCGGCACCTTAATGATATGGGACCGGATTTTTGGTACATACCAGGATGAGATCCGTAAACCAACCTATGGTCTCACAAAGAATATACCCTCGCAAAACCCATTTGTAATTACTTTTTTTGAATGGAAGCGCCTGTTCGCCGACCTGCGGCATTCCCGGAGCTTCGGTGACTATATCAGCTATTTATTCAGACCGCCGGGATGGAGTAAGCCGGTGAGCGCTGTATCTGCACGATGCCAGCCACACGTTGCTCATCCGGGCGTACAAGCTGAAGGTAAAAAAAACACATGCAAAACATGCACGCTGCGGGGTAGCTGTGCACATTCGGCCGCGGTGCAAAAGCACAGCAAAGAAAACAACGGAACCGCAATCCGAAATACAGCAAACGATCCGGGCATCATGCCACAGGAGCAGCCTGCTCCGATGGCTTTACAGACTGGTAATGAAAGATCAGTTTAATTGCATATTGGCGCTTAAAACTCCAGTTGGTAGCCGATTACGGGCACAAACCCCGATAATTTTTTATACACCCATTGATTGGTGGAAGGATCGAAGCGATAACTCAAACCATCTGTATTTTTTATGCCCAGGATGTTTTGTATATCGAGCGATATCATCCAGGCAGTTTTCTTTTTGTTTTTCCGCAATGTAATTCTGGTATCTGCTCTGAAATAGGGAGGCACGGTTTGACTGAACGGCCGCGCCTCATCAAGCACAGGCTTCCTTGAATTAAATGTTGCACCTGCCAGTAAGGGTGTTATAGGTACCCCACCGTTGTAAAGTATTTTTCCACCCACGGTAAACGTGCGCTCCTTCTTCCATTTCCACTCACGCCCGGCAGTAAGCGAACCTGCTGTACGGCTATTGTACTGCGTGCTGTATGTTTTGCCATTCAACGGACTGTAAGTAGAATTGAATACTGAGCATCCTCCCAAAACAAACAATCCCCTTGAAAAGAATTTTTCAATAGTAATATCAATACCGGTATTCTTCCCTTTGCCCTTGCTCACCAGCGCTTCATTAGCGTAACCTTCAACCATATTCAATAACCAAAAAGTGCGGTTCAAGTCGTTCACTACCGGTATGCGCGAAAGTTTTTGCAGGTATACTTCTGCATGCAACCTCCAGCTTTTTTTTAACAATGCATCATAGGCCAAAATGAAATGAGCGGAATGCATAATATCAAGATCTATATTAGGCAGACTGTTGTTGGGCCCTCTATAAAAATAAGAACCAAGTGGCAGTGTTTCACCGTATATACCCGTTGCAAAACTAAGGGTGTGACTGGGGTGGAATTTATATTGCATGCTTACCCGCGGTTCTGCCGAACCGGTTTTATTCAGCGACAGGTACAGGTAATGTAGCCCCGCGTTGATGGTGAGGTTGGTAACCGGTCGCCAGCTAAATTGTGTATAAGGTTGCCACTGCCAGGTATTTCCTTCCCCATCGATTATATTTTTGCGATAGGTTGCGGCAGCAAAATCATATACACTTTGTGTTAACGCATATCCAATACGGCTCACAAATCCACCGGTTTTCCAGCTAAAGGCCGCACCCAGTTTGGTATGGTAATAAATGGCAAAAGAGAGGCGATCATTATTGTACAATTCGTCGTTGACGGTATAGGGCGTCCCGGAAGTATTGAGGGTATCATCTACAAAACTGATCCTCTGTCCCATAACAGCAACCGAAGTTTTTAATAATCCATTTTTCCCCAACTGTAAGCTATGCCCAATACCTGCAGCGCCCATATTCGTCTTAAAATCATAGATGGCGTAGTCGTCGTATTCATTCCAGTCTGCCACATTTTCTACAGCCGAATAGTCTTCTTTACTTAAACCGCCAATACCCCAAACATTAAAAACCGAGCGATTGTTTTTTGAAGGGAAATTAAGGTTAAAGGCAATATCCTGAAAGGTATTGGTTTCCCTTTCACCGGTAAGATGGAAGCCCAGCGAATTTAAAATGCCCAGGGTTGAGTAACGGTAATTAACGAGGTAAGAACTCCTGCCGCTTTGAAGCGGACCTTCCGCTGAGAAATCAATTCCAATGAGGCTGGCCTTAAAAGTATATTGATTTTTATCGCTGCTCCCTTTGCGAAACTGCATATCAAATACTCCTGATAATGCGTTGCCGTATTCTGCCGGGAAGCCCCCGGTAGAAAAATCGGAATTGTTAAGCATGCTGCTGCTGAAAACCGTAATGCCTCCGCCGCTGGAACCCTTGCGGGCAAAGTGATTGGGGTTGGGGATGTCAATGCCTTCCAGCCGCCAGAGCATGGTTGACGCGGAATTACCTCTGATAATAATATCACTTCTTGCATCGCGTACCGGCTGCACACCCGGAAAGCTCATTGCCATACGGCTGGGGTCATTTACACTGGCAGCATAACGCTGTGTTTCCTCGGGTGTAAATGACCGTGTGCTGACCACCGCCAGTTTGTTAACCGGAAGCTTGGGATTGGCGGAGGCTTTTACTACAATTTCCGACTGTTGCACATAGTGTTGCACCAGTTCAATAACAAGTTCCAGTTCTTTCGCACTGCTCACAATAATTTGATCTGTAACAAAATCTTCGTAACCGCTGTAGCTGCATTGTATGCTCCTTCGCCCTACAGGAACTTTTGTTAAAACGAAGCTGCCCGATTCATTGGTAACAACGGCGTGATGAAGGCTATCACCGGCAACAGCAACCGTAGCCCCGGCCAGCATGCGACGCGAATCTTTATCTATTACTGTTCCTTTAATGGTTTGGGTAAGCGTTTGCGCAAGTGATACAGAACAACTGACACCGGCAATGCAAATGAAGAAGATTGTTTTACCCATTGTACCCGGAGTTTAACAGTAATATACAATAATATAAACATGCATTCAGGGATAATTTATTAATCAGCATATTCATTTAGTAAAAGCCCGAAAACGGTATACCCACGGGGATATTCTTTCCCTACGGAGTCTTCACAGCCCGGCAATTGTGCAGAGCGTGAGACCCCGGCGCGAATCCTATAAAATCATAAATATCATGACGATTTCTTCGCAGCTAACGCCGGCGGCGTAGGCTGAACGGAAAGGTTTTTAATGGGATTGATTGTTTTCAGGTAAGCAAATATCGCCTTCAGCTCATCATCGGTCATATGCTTAACAGGCATCATTGACATGGGTGGCAACAGCGATCTTGATCCCTGGATCCCCTTGCTAATGCTGTTTTTAATAGCATACAGAAACTGGCTTTCCGTCCACTTACCCGTACCTGTTTCATCGGGTGTGAGGTTGGCGGAGTAGGAAATTCCCCACGGGCCAATCCATGCAGTGAAATCCGAGGTTACCACAAGTCCTTTACTTTCTGTTTCTTCCCGGTTTACATCCGGCGCAGGTAATTTTTCAGGATGCCCGGATAAAAACAAAGCAGTATCATCAACCGGGCCCATGGCTGTCATTTTCTTGGGCGTGTGGCAATCATTGCAACCGCCGATCGTAACGAGGTGTTCGCCCCATTCGACCTGGGTTTCATAACCGCCGAAATTTTCCTTTTCTGCCATCATGTTTGGTGCGGCAATCGGTTCGCCCTGTTGGGTTTCATTACATTGGATAAAAAGGACTGAGGCCAATGCCAGGCCTGTACAAACGGATGAATAGAACTTACGCATAAAAGGGGTTTTATTGTAAACGAAAAATACAGCGACACCTCAGGGTTGGATAATGTTAAACCTGCAATCGTTCAAAAGGGTATAAAAAGGATCAGCGTATACAATACAACATCAGGAATCACCTTGTTCAGCAGAGCAGTTCTTTTTTGAGGCGCAGAGATAGTAGCAGGATATAGCAGAAAAAAATGTTGGACATAAACTTAATGCAAATTTCCGGATTATACAATGGTGGTAAGGATAAAAAATCAAACCAGTACTTTTTGTCTTAACAGCGTATTTCCTGCCCTTGTTGATGCTTGTGGCCGGGTGATGCATACGTCTTCCCGACGGGGTTTTCACAGCCCGGCAACTGTGTGAAGCGTGAGATCCCCGGCGAATAAGGCAATTATTTAATTTTTTTAGTGACAGGGTTTCCCAGCGCCGGGGGCTCATAGCTGCCCGCAATGGCTTTTCATGAAGACCCCGGCGCGACTCAATTATATAAAAGACAAAAGCCAATGCCTCAAACAAATGTAGTAGTTTGAGCATTGGCTTCAGCCCCCAAAGTTGATTATTGATAAGAGAACATGGACATAGCTGCCATTCGGGCATTGCTAGGCGTGGCATGTTCAAACCCATAGTATTTACCGTATTTTGGCCGGAGGGCATCGGTTACATTTTTCGCTATCAAATCCAACCAGGTAGGCAGGTATACAGTGTGGGCATTAATTGTTTTGGCATCTACGCCAGATCCAAATGCAATTTCACCCAATGCTTTACCTATGGCAGCTTTAAAGTCACCAAGAAACTCCTGGTAGAACTTGATGTCTGCACTTGAACCTATGTTTCCATGTCCTCCGTGTAAATAATCCCATTTCAGTTCGCCCAGTTGTTTTACATTGCTTTCATAATATGTAAAGTTTTCTGATCCGGCAAAGTTCCAGAATGGAGGCTGATCCGGATTCACCAGGTCAGGAAGATGTGCCACTTTTTCATTAGTAAGTAACCAAACTCCATGGTCATCTGTATGAGCAGCTCGTTCAAATCCGGAAATAGGATTAGGCATTTAATTCGTAAAGGCATGAAAGTACTATATAATTTAGTA
>NZ_DAOMQT010000082.1:0-12363 GCF_035445465.1 Agriterribacter sp. | reverse complement strand
AAAAAAATAGTGCAAGTAATAATAAAAGGAATAATATTGGGCAATAAATTTGCATGTTTAGGAAACATGAGTTTTAAAAACAGAAAAGTTCAATAGGTCCTGTGAGGAGCTCGCCAATGTTCTATTTAACTGAAAACAATAAAATTAAGCTGGGAATATATCAATTTTTAGGTGCCAAAGACGTTAAGGATGTTTCCTATACATATCTGAATTTGTGGCTCAGGAGGCGAAGCTGTGCCTTCTATGATATAAAAAAATATAATTATGTTCTCAATTGTAATACCTCTTTATAATAAGGAAAAGACCATTAACAACACGATCAGGTCAGTTTTAGCACAAACAGTTGCAAATTTTGAATTATTGGTTATAAATGATAGATCTACCGATACAAGCCGTGAAATTGTAGCCGGCATCCACGATAGCAGGATTAGAATAGTGGATAAACCCAACGGAGGCGTATCCAGTAGCCGAAATGAGGGTATTATGCTCGCCCGGTATAACTATATTGCTTTCATAGATGCTGATGATTATTGGGAACCAGACTTTTTGGAAACGATAGAGGGGTTGATTACTGACTATCCGGATGCAGATTGTCATACAACCGGTTATGCCTGTAAATATGATAATGCTACGTTAAATGTGTTTGGCGCCAGGAAACGTGGAATAATCCGGGATTTTTTTAAGCAGGTGTACAAAGGACCCGTGATGCACTCTTCATCTGTATGTGTAAAAAAAAGCGTGTTTGCGAAAATTGGATATTTTAACACCACTATCCGTCGGGGAGAAGATTATGATATGTGGGCCAGGTTGGGCAGAGCAGCCTGTATAGCCGCCACTCCGGAAGTTAAAGTATGGTACAGGCTTGACGCAGAGAACAGTGCCATGGCAGTACTGCAAAAACCGCAGGCACTGTGGCTCTATAATATTCCACCTGAAAGTTACAAAGATAAAGACCAGAAAAAATACTATACAAGATTTCTGCATCGCCAGGTTTTAGAATACCTTATTAAAGGAAAAACCAAATGGGCATGGCAAATCGCTTCTCACAATTGGAAGATAGCCGCCTGGTATTCTTATCTACTTTTCCCGGGCAATATTCAATTTCGTCAGATCACCAGTTGGGGAAAGCTCCTGGTTAAACGATTTTCCAGAAGAAAAATGCGCCTTTCTTCCGGGCAGGAGCACGTATAAGTGTATTTAAGGAGATAGCTAACTGAACTAAATAAAATAAAAATGAGGAAAATTGCTATAGCAGGAGCCGGGGGATTTTCAAAAGAGGTTTATTTAACGATTGAAGCGATTAATAAAATTAGCCCTCAGTGGGAATTTCTTGGCTTTTTTGATGACAATGTGCCAAAAAGGAAATTTTTCCTGGACTATGAGGTACTGGGAACTATGAATGAATTAAATAATATCAATGAGGATATATATGTTGTTATTGCCACTGGTAAATCCATGAACATTCTTTCCATACTACAAAAGCTAACATCAGATAAATTACAATTTCCTAATATTATTCATCCAAGTGTGATTTTTCATGCTGATTCACTTAGTATTGGGCTTGGTAACATTCTTCAATCTCATTCTTCCCTGTCTGCAGACAATAGGTTAGGCAACTATAATGTTTTTAATGCGGGTGTAAAAGTGGGGCATGACACTATTATTGGTAATTATAATACATTCGCACCATCAACGTTAATCTCTGGTGGCGTTGAAATCGGAGATCAGAATGATTTTGGTATGAATTCAGGCATTTTGCAATATAAAAAAGTTGGCAATGGCAACATTATAGCGCCCATGTCTGTTTTATTTAAAAGTATTAAAGATAAAGGACACTACTTGGGTGTTCCGGCCATGCCTACCGGGGTTTAGGTGTTTATTTGAAACAAAACAGCCGGATAAACAAAATAACGAATTTCAAAAAAGCAAATAACATGGAAAAAAATCAGTTTTTACAATCTTTTGCGGAGCAATTCGATGAAACAGACCCGTCTGTTATTACATTTGATACTGAATTTAAAGAACTGGAAGAGTGGAGCTCAATGGTCGCATTAATGATCATTGCTATGGTAGATGAAAATTACAATAAAAAACTAACAGGAGCAGATCTGAGAGAAACCCGCACAATTGAACAATTGTTTGACAGGATAGTACAAAACAAGCCGGCATAAATTTATTTTTTTGATAATAAGTAAAACTGGCTTAGATGGAATATAAGTCTCCCTTTTCCCTGGAAGGCAAAAATATTCTTGTTACCGGCGCCTCATCGGGTATTGGACTAAATATTTGCAAGGCAGTGGTAGCTTCTGGAGGAAAAGTCATTGGTGTAGCAAGAAGGGAAGGAATGCTGCAGGAAATGACGAATGAATTAGGATTTGATAAGGCATCCTATATTCATGCAGATTTGGCGCTGGATGAGGGTATTGCAAAAGTTGTTGATGCGATGCCTGAAGTAAACGGAGTAGTATGCGCTGCAGGTATAGCGAAAATGCTACCTTTAAAATTTATCAAACGGCAGGCCCTTGAGGAAATATTGAATATAAATTACTTTTCAATTGTACTCTTATTGTCCCAAATTGTTCGTCAAAAGAAAATACGTAAAAACGACAATTCCTCAATTGTATTGATTTCATCGGTAGCTCAACAAATAGGAACCAAATCTTCATTATTATATACGGGAAGTAAAGCTGCCCTGTCGGCCGCCGGCAGAGTGATTGCGAACGAACTTTCATCACAAAAAATCAGAGTAAATTCAATAGAACCGGGCATGGTTCAAACTGCTATGGCCTCAGAAATGGAAGATGTGGTTTCCAGGGAATCTATAGACAAGGATAAGGAGAAATACCCGCTCGGATATGGGACAGCGGCGGATGTTGCCAATGCAACTGTTTTTTTATTAGCAGAGGCATCTAAATGGATGACAGGACAATCGCTTACACTTGATGGTGGAAGATACAAACTTATAGATTAATTAGTTTAATATGGCTTTACTTCATAATAAGTGCGTAGCCGTAAAAGGGATAAGCGCATGTGTTCCCAAAAATATAGTGCGAAATATTGATAATTTAATATTCCCTGAAAATGATATTAATGCTTTTATCGGTAACATAGGCGTTGAGGAATTCAGGGTGTCAGGCGATGACATATGTACCTCCGACTTAGGTGTGGCAGCAGCGGAAAAATTAATGGATGAGTTGCAAATAGACAGGATGGAAATTGGTATACTTGTTTTTGTATCGCAAACTCCTGATTTTCATTTTTTACCCAATACCGCCTGCATTATCCAGGATAGGTTGAAATTGAGTACAGAATCACTTGCATTTGATGTGCCGTTAGGATGTAGCGGGTATGTATATGGCCTGAGTATAATTTCATCTTACCTTTCCAGTGGACAAATTAAGAAAGGACTTTTGATTGTTGGAGATACTGCTTCCAAAACGACAAGTAAAAAGGATAAAAGCAGCGCCATGTTGTTCGGTGATGCCGGAGCGGCAACGATCCTCGAATATGACGAACAGGCGGAAGGGATTTATTTCCATCTGGCTACAGACGGTAATGGCTACAAAGCTATTATTGTTCCGGATGGCGGATTTCGTAATCCTTTTTCTGCAACTTCCCTGGTCGAAAGAAGCAATGAACAGGGACTTATCAGGAATAGTGTAAATTTGCACTTAGATGGATTGGATGTCTTTTCTTTTGGGATAAGCGAAGCGCCCAAAACCTGTAGAAAAATAATGGAGTACCTGAACATAATCAATGATGACATTGATTACGCCATATTTCATCAGGCCAATAAGATGATGAATGAAAAGATCAGGAAAAAATTAAGCCTTCCGGAAAATAAAGTCCCTTACTCGCTTAAGCATTTTGGAAATACCAGCTCAGCATCTATACCGCTTACCATGGTTACGGAAATGAGGACGGATTTACAGCAAAAAACGAACAGGCTGCTACTTTGTGGCTTTGGAGTCGGACTGTCGTGGGGTACTGCCTATGGTACTTTTAGCAATATTGTAGTGCCCGAATTAATTGAAATGTAAAGGAAACAAACATATGTCTGATTATTCTTCTGCTTATATAGCCGCAATTTCTTATTGCTTACCCTCAACGGAGTTAACGAATGAACAGCTTAGTAAAGCTTTTCCGGAATGGAGTGTAGCTAAGATCATGAATAAGGTAGGCATAGCTGCAAGAAGAGTAGTGGCTAAGGATGAATTTACTTCTGATCTGGCAGTGGCAGCGGCACAAAATCTTTTTAATGAGGATAATTTGAATCCGGCCGATATTGATTATTTGATATTATGTACACAAAGTCCTGATTATTTTTTGCCTGCAACCGCCTGTGTGGTGCACGAAAGATTGCAGTTGTCTTCAACAGCCGGCGCCATAGATATTAACCAGGGTTGTTCAGGCTTTGTATATGGAATTGGTCTCGCAAAAGGACTGATTGCAGCAGGGGATGTTAGCAACGTGCTTTTAATTACCGCCGAAACCTATAGTCGTTTTTTGCATCCTGAAGACAAGGGAAACCGGTCAATTTTTGGCGATGCGGCAGCGGCTGTATTAATATCGGCTAACCCGGCAGGGGGAAAGATTGATAAAGTAGTATTGGGAACGGATGGGAAAGGTGCTAAAAATCTTATTGTAAAAAATGGGGCAATGCGGTTTCCTAAAACAGCGGATAAGTCTATGCAGGAGGATAAGGAAGGAAATATTTTTAATGATAATTACCTTTATATGAATGGTGCCGAAATTTTTAATTTCACGCTGGAATCCGTGCCTGTTCTTGTAAAGAATATTCTGGAAAGAAACAATCTGCAACAGGAAGATATTGATCTGTTTATCTTTCACCAGGCAAACAGATTTATGCTTGAGTACCTTCGTAAGAAGATCAAAATTTCTCCTGAAAGGTTTTATATATATATGGAGCATTGCGGAAACACAGTTTCTTCAACCATACCTATTGCTATGAAGCAGGCTTTACTTGAAGGAAAGATTAAAAGAGGTTCAAAAGTGCTTGTGGCGGGTTTTGGAGTAGGATATTCGTGGGGGGGAGCTGTGCTTCGATTCTGATCTTTTCTACAAGAATATTTTTATACTAATATTTAAAATGACTTTAATCTGTTATGTATAGGTCCTTTTTAAAAAGAGTTTTTGATTTCCTGATTGCAACTGTAGTTTTTATTATCGCTCTCCCCCTTTTTGGTATAGTAACAATATTGCTCTTTATAGTAAACAAAGGGAAGCCGTTTTTTTTACAGGAGCGGCCTGGTAAAGGAGAGCAGATATTTAAAGTTATTAAGTTTAAGACGATGACGGATGATAGGGATGTTGATGGAAAGTTATTGCCCGACAATTTGCGAATGACACGGATTGGCAGGTTTGTGCGAAAAACATCCCTTGATGAGATTCCCCAGCTTTTGAATGTTATTAAGGGCGATATGAGCCTTATTGGACCAAGACCTTTATTAGTTTCTTATTTGTCTCTGTATAATGAAATACAAAAACGCCGTCACGAAATAAGGCCGGGTATTACCGGTTGGGCTCAGGTAAACGGACGCAATGCCATTAGCTGGGAGCAAAAATTTAATTATGATGTATGGTATATAGATCATTATTCTTTTTTACTGGATATAAAGATTATTTTACTAACCCTGTTCAAAGTATTTAAAAGTGAAGGCATTAATGCTGAAGATAGTATTCCTATGCGGCCATTTATGGGTACAATTGAAAACAAGATGAGTTGATTTGGCCTGGAACGTTATATATACAATTTGAGTATCTTGATAGAAAGGTTGCAAGTATAAAGGAAAATGTTTATTTTTACCAGGCATTTTTATATGCATCTTGTTAAAGCCCTAATAGTCAATTCATAGCTCTCCCGGATTTGAATTATTCAAATTTGTAATAATAATATTAATTCATTCTTATGGATAACCGATGATATTTATTCTAATCTATTTATGTTAGCAGAATGATTACCAAACGGTTATTATATATACCCTATTACCTTTTCAAAACCAACTGGAAATTATTTTTTAAATACTCCCGGTTTGTCAAAGCACAAAAAGGAGTTTCTTTCTTCCGGCTATATAAAGAGGTGATATATACTATGTTTAAGCATAATGCATCACCGCTCGATTATTTTTCATTTAATTTTTTTGATTTATCAGAGGAAGAAAGGGCAACTTATCCCTGTACCGGATTTATGTATGAGTATCAGTTAAAGATGAATCCCAGAAAGGAAAGAGCCGTTTTGCATGACAAAATAAAGTTTTTAGAACTATTGAATGATTTTTCCGGCAGGCAGTGGGCTAGCATTGCTATGCTGAAGAGTGATAAAAAATTTGCCACTGAATTTTTAAGCAAAGCGGGGAAAAAGCTGGTGCTCAAAAATTCAACCGGCGGGGCGGGTAAGCAGGTAGAAGTGATAGAAATACCATCAGGTATTCCGGAATCTGTAATAGCGCTAATGGAGGCGGAGCATTTTGATTTAGCTGAACATTATGTTATCCAGCATGATGAATTAATGCGAATGTCGCCCAGTGGCGTAAATACGGTAAGGGTAGTTACCCAATACATTGAAGGCAGGGTAATCATATTATTTGCTTTTTTGAGGGTCAGTGTCAATTCAAGCGTGGATAACCTGTCTGTTGGTAATTATGGGGTAAATTTTGGTGCAGCTATAAATATAGAAACAGGGGTAATTTCCGGACCGGGTGTATATCTGGATATCACAAAACCAGATGTATATTATCACCCCGTTACCCAGACGCCTGTTATCGGGTTTAAAATTCCTTATTGGGACGAATGCAAAAATGTGGTAATTAAAGTATCAGCGTTAACTTCCGGAAATCGTTCTGTAGGATGGGATGTTGCCATAACCAACGAAGGTCCTGTATTAATTGAAGGCAATCACAATTGGAATTTATTAAGTATGTCTCCCGGACGAAAAGGATTTAAAAAGGAATTTTTGCAATATTCAACTATGATATAACCAATGCATCGGGAGTATATAATTGGAAAGTATATTTTCTGGAGACTATATTATGATGGATAAGACGTTTGTAAAAAGAATTTTGATAACAGGTGTTGGAGGACCCACGCCACGCGCTTTTGTGCGGGCTATTAAGTATTTTGGAGGAGAGTATAAAAACTCGTTTGAATTTATAGGTGTAGATTCAAATCCTTTGGCTTACGGACTTTATGACAAAGATTTATTTTGCAAAGCTTTTGTTGTGCCGCGGGCGGATGATAAATGCTACTGGGATGCAGTGAATGTTATTATAGAAAATAATGCTATTGATGCTGCAATTATTCTGCCAGAAGCGGAAGTGCTGGAGTGGTCAAAAAATCATAGCAGATTAAGAAAGGAAATTAAGCTTCATTTACCGGATTACAGGTTAGCAAGCGAATTGGTGAACAAATACAAATTGCATGATCTGCTGAATGGTACAGGGTACATACCCGATTATTTGAAATTAAATCCAACCCACTTTGCTTTTGATAATTTAACAAGGAAATTAGGTCAATCATTCTGGGTCAGAGGCACGGAAGGCTCAAGTGGGCTGGGGTCATTAAAAATCAATAACCAGGAAATATTGGCCCAATGGATTACATTGAATCCGAATGTTTCCGAATTTATTGCAACTGAATATTTACCGGGCCGGAACATGGCATGCAAACTTCTTTATTTTAATAATGAGTTATTGGCAACGGCTTCTGCGGAAAGGGTAAAGTACATTATGTCAAAAATTGCTCCATCGGGAATAACGGGCAATACCTCATTCGGACGATTGTTGAATGAACCCGGACTGGTGGATATTTCCATAAACGCTTTAAATATTATCTCCCAGAAAATAGGTACTAGTCTCAATGGAATATTTACAATTGATTTTAAAGAAGATATTAATGGTAAACCTAAGATAACGGAAGTTAACATCAGGCACGTGGCTTTTACCTCCTCTATGGCAGCAGGTGGGGCTAACTTACCTTTGCAAACACTACTCCGGCTATTTGATGAAGGAAGCAATTCTTCTGAAACAATTCATTATAGCTTTAATGAGGATTATATCTTTCTTAGAGATGTGGATGGCTACCCAATTGTCTTAAAAGAATCCGATCTTTTGAAATAGCGATGAGGTGAATTTTCTAATAGTGCTATTACAGTTTAATAATTTATTTATAAATGCAACCTAAAATCTGGCTCTCTTCACCTCATATGGGTGGTAATGAAAGGAAATTTGTAAATGAAGCATTTGATACAAACTGGGTGGCTCCGCTTGGCCCGCATGTAAACGGACTTGAAAAAGATATCGCCCGGTTTCTTTTACCTGAAAAGGAAAATAATTTACATGTTGCTGCGCTAAGCTCCGGTACGGCAGCCATCCATTTAGGATTGATACTGCTTGGTGTTAAAGCCGGTGATGAGGTAATTTGCCAGAGTATGACTTTTTCAGCCTCAGCGAACCCTATCGCATACCAGGGTGCCACGCCTGTATTCATAGACAGCGAACCGGATACCTGGAATATGTCGCCCTGGTTTTTGGAAAAAGCAATCAAAGACAGGATAGCAAAAGGCCGGAAGCCTAAAGTTATTATTCCTGTTCATCTCTATGGCATGCCTGCCAAAATGGATGAAATAATAACTATTGCCAACAGGTATGAAATCCCTGTACTTGAAGATGCCGCAGAAGCGCTGGGTAGCCATATTAACGGAACAATGTGCGGCACTTATGGCGTAATAGCAGCGTTGTCTTTTAATGGAAATAAGATCATTACAACCTCGGGCGGCGGGGCAATGGTGGCGCATGAACCCGAATTGGCCGAAAAAGCCCGCTTCCTGTCTACGCAGGCCAGGGATCCCGCACCCCATTACCAGCATTCTCATATTGGCTATAATTACAGGATGAGTAATATATGCGCGGGCATAGGAAGGGGGCAAATGGAAGTTTTACCACAACGCGTTTTGCAACGCAGGGCAAATTTTGAATGGTATAATAAAACGTTGAACGATATAGACGCTATACGATTTTTAAAAGCGCCTGAAGGATACTATTCTAATCACTGGCTTACTACAGCTCTGATCCAGCATCCGGCTATCACCCGTGAAACGCTCAGGCTGGCGCTGGAAAAAGCAAACATCGAAAGCCGTCCTTTGTGGAAACCCATGCATTGTCAGCCCGTTTTTAAGGATGCTCCTTTTTATGGAGATGGTACGGCAGAAAAATTATTTGAAGATGGTTTATGCCTGCCTTCCGGCTCAAATTTAACGGATGAAGAGCGTAACCGCATTTTAACAGCAATAAGAGCGGTCTTTTCTTAACCCGCACTTTATATCAGCGTTAACTCATAGCAAAAGGTCAGGAGATGGTGTATTTCCTGACCTTTTGCTTTTTTTATGATATCCTTGCCGGGATCAGTCTATTGTATTGTGAATTTTGGATATTCGGAAATGAAAATCAGTTTGTTATTGTTTATGGTTTTGAAGAAATTACCACATAAACACATAGCGCACAAAGATAAAGAGAAATCCATAACGTGTTGCTTAGTGCCTATGTGAAATCTATGTTTCCTATGCTTCTATGTGGTTTAATAACATCCAAAACTTACGTTATTGTACATTTATAGCATAACCTGCCTTCTTCTCCAATTAATATTTAAACGGCTTCCCCCCCGCCATCACTTCCTGTGTTTTTTCATCGAACGTAATCTTTTGCCCGGTGCGGTATGCCGCGTTTGACATGATGACTGCAATAGCGTGATTGTAGCCGGCTTCAATTGGCGCATTGGGCTGCCTGCGGCTGCGAACACACTCCATCCAGTTGCGAACATGCGACAGCGTAAGGTCATCGCTGCCGGTATTAGCATCGGTGGTTACTTTGGTTGCCATATCGTTAAGCGACATGGCGGGCAAAAGGTTAGCCTTCATACCCATTGCCTTTGCGTGGTTTTCTTTTAACCCGCCTTCGGGGCTGATCTGGTTCGTATCTAAATTAAGCGTGCCGCCATTGGAATAATAAATCTCTTTTACATCCCCGGTTGCATTGGTCATACGCGAACTAAAAATCACCTGGAAACCGGCAGAGGGGTCATTGAGTGGTCCATAATCGAACACAGCCGTTAATGTATCCGCATTTTTTCTTCCGTCTTTCCATGCATAGATTCCACCGTTAACGGCTACACTCCGGGGGTGTGGCAAATTGGCGAACCAATGTACCGTATCTATCTGGTGGCACATCCATTGCCCGGGAATGCCGGAAGAGTATGGCCAAAACAAACGGAACTCTAAGTATTTCCTGGGATCGAATTTTTCAAAAGGCCGGTTCATTAAAAACCGTTTCCAGTCTGTATCTTCTTCTCTCAATTGTGGAACTAATGAAGGCCTGCGCCAGCGGCCGGGCTGGTTTACATTCCATATCAGCTCTACCATTACAATGGGACCAAACTTTCCGCCCTGTATAAAATCATAGGCGGCTTTGTATGTGGCTCCGCTTCTTCTCTGGGAACCAATCTGAACAATTTTACCACTGTCTTTCACCGCTTTGAGCACAGCCCTGGCATCTTCCATTGTTTCGGCCAGCGGTTTTTCGGTATAAGTGTCTTTGCCGGCTTTTACGGCCTCAACGGTATGCAGGGCATGCTGAAAATCGGCCGTGCTGATAAATACCGCATCAATATTCTTCAAATCATACAATGCCTCGTTATTCGCGCAGGCGGTAATATCGTGCCCCAACTGCTGTTTAAGATAGGACTGGCCTTCCTCTCTTCTCTTCTTCCATATATCCGAAACGGCAACCATATCAAAATTCAGCTCCTTGTGCAGCTTAACGAATGAGGGCAGCAAGGAGCCTCTGAACCGGTCGGAATAGCCGATAACGCCCACGTTCACCCGGTCATTGGCGCCTATAATATTGCGATAGCTTTTGGCGCTGAGCCCCATGGTTCCTATATACGTGGCCAGGCCTGCCATTGAGCCTTTTTTGATAAATTCCCTGCGTGAATTTTCCATGATATAATGCTTTGATCAATAAATTTAAGTGAAAGAACAGTAGTTTTTATCTTTTACGGGCTCTAAACAAAACAGATTATAGTATTTTGCAGGAGCCGTAACTAAAGTTATTTAATAATAAGAGACATATTGATCAACAGGATACTAATTTATAAACGTTTAATTATGAGAAAAAGCCATTCCTTTTTTTTAGGATATTCCATTCTGGTATTATGCTGTACAGGCGCCGTTACTGCTTACGGGCAGGCTTCCAAAAGCAAATTACAGGTGTATAATATTGAAGTGACACCCGTTGATGCGTCCCAAAAAGTAACCATCACCGCCGCCGGAAAGCCTTTTACAGAGCTGGTATATACCGACACGCTGGAAAAGCCTTTTTTATATCCTATATATGCTCCCGACGGACAACTGATCACCCGTGGTTTTCCCTTTGCTCCCCGTGCTAACGAGCCAACCGACCATCCCCATCACACCGGCTTGTGGCTGAACTATGAAAGCGTGAATGGGCTTGATTTCTGGAACAATTCCTATGCTATACCGGCCGATAAAAAAAATAAGTATGGCTGGATAAAAACAAAGAAGATCGTTAAAACCAAAGGTGGCAAAAAAGGAGAATTAAAAATGCAGGCTACCTGGGAAAATCAGAAAAACCAGGTATTGCTGAATGAAACGACTACTTATTTTTTCAGGGCAGACGAAGATAAAAGAATAATAGACAGAATAACCACCCTTACTGCAGCACAGGATGTAAATATGCCTGATGTGAAGGATGGCATGCTGGGATTGCGCCTGGCGCATGAACTGGAGATGCCTTCTGAAGAAAAAAAAGAATTCAAAGATGATAAGGGAAATGTTACGGTAATAGAGGGCAGTGCAGACGGAGCGCCATCGGGAAACTATATTACAAGCGAGGGCAAAGAAGGCGATGCTGCATGGGGCACCAGGGCACAATGGTGCATGCTGTACGGAAAACAGGGAAACGACACTACCAGTATTGTTATTATTGATCATCCCCGTAATGCAGGCTACCCCACGTACTGGCATGCACGGGGTTACGGATTGTTTGCCGCTAATCCTTTAGGACAGAAAGCATTCAGTAACGGAAAAGAAACCCTCAACTTTGCTTTAAAGCAGGGACAGTTTGTTACCTTTCGCTACAGGGTAGTAATCGCTTCCGGAAAACAAAGGCTGAGCAATGAGGAGATCAATTTGGTGGCCGGGGACTTCTTTCAGAATACCAGATAAACTTTTGCAAATATTAATATTTGGATATGTATTTTTACTAAATAAAAAACACTACACATGAAGTCGAAAAATCTTATTTTAATTGTTGTTATAGGCGCCATATTGTT
>NZ_DAOMQT010000081.1:0-12401 GCF_035445465.1 Agriterribacter sp. | reverse complement strand
CCGTTGATGATCCTGGTAAATCAGTTTATCAGTCCTTTTATGTTGTTACTGGCAATTGCGGCAGGGCTTTCGTTTTTCTTCCAGGAGTGGCTGGATGGTATTGCTATTATGGCTGTTATTGTGATCAACGGGGTAATTGGATTTTTTATGGAATACCAGGCAGAACGTTCTATGGAGGCGCTAAAAAAACTTACCATAGTTCCTGCAAGGGTCTTAAGAGAGGGCAGGTTATCTGAAGTGCCTTCGGAAGAATTAGTGCCTGGTGATATCATATTTATAGAAGGTGGAGATATGGTCACTGCTGATTCCAGGGTCATAAAATCGACACAATTACAAACCGATGAATCTGCGCTGACCGGAGAGTCCCTTCCCATAGAAAAAAATATGTCTGATCTACCAGAAAAAGCTCCACTTGCCGAACGTCATAACATGCTTTACAAAGGCACTTTTGTTACCAAAGGAAATGGCTATGCTATAGTGATTCAAACAGGCATGCAAACAGAATTGGGAGCTATTGCCAGCATGGTTCAACAGGCCGACCAGGCAGCAACACCGCTGGAGAAAAAGATCCAGTCGTTTAGTAAAAAACTGATCTGGATGACGGTGATCTTGCTGGTTATCATCTTTATTGCGGGAATAATAAACGGGCAAAATATAGTGCAAATGATGGAAACTTCCATTGCGCTGGCGGTTGCGGCCATTCCGGAAGGGCTGCCCATTGTGTCAACATTGGCCCTTGCGTTTGGCATGTTGCGTATGGCAAGGCATAATGTACTTGTAAAAAAATTATCATCAGTGGAAACGCTGGGAGGTACCAATGTGATTTGTACGGACAAGACAGGAACGCTGACTCAAAATAAAATCGAGGCAGCCTTTATTCAGATTAACGAAGCCGCATCAAGAATCAATCTGGATATTGCAGGCGCTTCAATCAAATGGGTGGATGGAAATGAGATTGAAGGTAAGGGGGCTTATGATCAGCTGTGCTGTGTTGCCGCTTTATGCAACACGGCTACGTATTATTTTGAAAATAACACCCAAAAAGAATCAGGTGATCCTATGGAAGTAGGATTACTGAAAATGGTTTATTGCGGACCTACCAAACAGCAGGAGTATATTAAAGAATATCCAAAGTTGGATGAAGTTCCATTTTCTTCTGACACCAAAGTAATGGCTACATTTCATGGCAATAAACAGGGATATTATATTGCCGCCAAAGGTGCAGTAGAAGAATTACTGCATTACTGCACATTTGTGTTGGAGGGTGATGAAGTTGTAACGCTTGATGAATCTAAAAGAAACGCCTGGCTCAATTTTGCCGAGCAAAGGGCACAATCTGGTTTGCGTATGCTTGCTTTTGCTTACCGGAATACCGACGAAAAGGAAAGTGAGTACTTAAATCAGTTAACCCTGGCAGGCATAATTGGCTTTATTGATCCTCCACGGCCCGAAGTTTCACAAGCCATTAAAGAATGTAAATCCGCTGGAATTAAAGTCGTAATGATTACAGGCGATCATCCTGCCACTGCAAAGAATATTGCGCTGCAGTTAGGTCTGGCTAATCAGGAAGATGAAGTAATGCATGGCAATGCTATGAAACCCTATGAGGAGCTTACTGAAGAAGATAAAACGAAGTGGCTAAATACCTCGGTCTTTGCAAGAGTTAGCCCGGCACAGAAATTAGACCTGGTATCCTTATACCAGGAAAAGAAAATGGTGGTTGGTATGACTGGTGATGGTGTAAACGATGCACCCGCCCTGAAGAAAGCAGATATAGGAATTGCCATGGGACAAAGAGGCACACAGGTAGCGCAGGAAGTGGCTGATATGGTATTAAAAGACGATGCATTTTCATCCATTGTACTTGCAATAAAACAGGGCAGGGCCATATTCGACAATATCCGGAAATTTATCATTTTCCTGCTTTCATGCAACATGAGTGAACTTTTTGTAATTGCAACGGCAGCAATCCTAAACCTGCACTTTCAGCTTTTTCCTATACAAATACTTTATATAAACCTTATAACGGATGTACTGCCGGCGCTTGCACTGGGTGTTACCAAAGCGGCTCCGCACATCATGGAACGTAAACCGTTTTCCTCCTCTGAACCCATTATTGACCCCAAACGATGGAAGGCACTATTTGTTTATTCGTCTGTAATTGCTATTGCTACAATAGGCGCAGTGTTTGCCAGCCATGAATTATTGCACGCTGATGAGGCATGGAATGCCGAGTTATGCAATAACATCCTTTTTTATACGCTTATTTTTTCGCAGGTACTGCATGTATTTAATATGTATTTCGAAAGAGGTGTGTCCTTCTTCAAATCAGAGGTGTTTACTAACCGTTATGTGTGGTATGCTGTGGTTGCCTGTATTATTCTGGCCCTTTTAGCATACTGGATTCCAGCAGTTAGTAAAGTTTTGAAAATAACCATTCACGGCTGGAAAGACTGGAGTATCATTATCGTCTTTTCATTCCTTTCACTGTTGATTAATCAACTTCTAAAACGGTTTAAAGTTATTATTTAATCAGTGAAGCATTTGCTGACTATAACGGTAACATTCAAGTAGGGAATAGCTATTATGAACGAATATTATGGTTTATGAATAAGAAAACATTTCAAACAAATCAGTTCTATGGCCTTTTACCATAATATCTTTTCTACCTATGTTTACTAACATTAACAAAGACAATTTAGCCGATTTTCTTAAAATAACTATACCTTTGTGCCGATAAAATGAAGAAGTTTCTCATTCTCATATTAACATTTACATACTTCGCCTCTACATCTGGCGCTACTGTTTACATGCATTATTGCATGGACAAGATGGTGGAATGGAATGTAGTTGGGAATGAGAAAGAAAAGTGTCCTTCATGCGGTATGGACAAAAGTAAAAAGGGCGATAACAACTGTTGTAAGGATGAACATAAGCACTTAAAAGTTACCACTGATCACAGTATAACAGAAACCTTTTTCCAGGGATTATATTTAACTGCTTTAGCCCTTCCTGTTTCATTTATCGAAGTTCCTACCATCGCGTTGTCTTCCATTACCGAAAAAAACCCAACAAGCAATGCCCCGCCACAAAGTAGCGGCATTGCCATCTACAAACGCAACTGCGTTTTCCGTATTTAAAGTTTATCTCCTTTTTTGAGCCGGGCAGTATGCTGTCGGGCTAAAGGCATTTCTATTTGCCATCATTTTCCATTTATTATAACACAAAATATATTTTATGAAATCTCTCAGGTTCATACTCATTGCAGTATTTGCAATAGCTACATCTCCTTTGTTTGCTCAACAATCAGCACCGTCTAACACCGACACGATAAAAGTATATGGTGAATGTAGTATGTGCAAGAGCCGAATTCAAAAAGCTTTAAAGCTGGAAGATATTTCAGCCGCTGAATGGGATACTGATACAAAGTTATTAACCGTTACCTATGATCCTGGCAAGATCAGTAACAATGAAATTCAAAAGAAAGTGACTGCTGTAGGTCACGATACTGAAAAGTATAAAGCAGATGATAAAGTATATGACAAACTGCCGGGCTGCTGCAAGTACGAAAGGAAAAAAGTTGAAGCAAAACAGGACCATTTACAGCACCACTAATAATAAATAAGATTTATGGTACATCGTATTATAGAATGGTCGCTGCGTAACCGGTTCATCGTGCTTGCGCTTGTAGCAGGCTTATTTGTATGGGGCGCTTTTGCCGTAAAAAACAATCCCATTGATGCCATCCCCGACCTTTCGGAAAACCAGGTTATTGTATTTACCGAATGGATGGGGCGAGGCCCGCAACTGATAGAAGATCAGGTAACTTATCCGTTGGTAACAAACCTGCAGGGGCTTCCCAAAATAAAATATGTAAGAGGTACTTCCATGTTCGGGATGAGTTTTATTTATGTGATTTTTGAAGATGATGTGGACGTTTACTGGGCAAGACAAAGAGTGCTGGAAAGATTAAGCACCATTTCGCGAAACCTGCCGCAAGGCGTTAGTCCGCAGTTAGGTCCCGATGGGACCGGTGTGGGACATATTTTATGGTACAGCCTTGATGCCCCAGGTATGGACCTGGGCGAACAAAGAGCATTACAGGACTGGTACATAAAGTTTGGTTTGCAAAATGTAAAAGGCGTCAGTGAAATTGCATCATTCGGCGGTTTTCAAAAGCAATACCAAATAACGCTTGATCCTAATAAGCTTTTATACTACAAGCTCTCTGTTAGAGATGTCATTAGTGCCGTACGTGCCAACAATAACGAAAGTGGCGGTCGCAAATTTGAGCTAAGTGACATAGGTTATGTTATAAAAACTTCCGGCTATTTAAAGTCCATTGAACAAATACAAAATATTCCGGTAAAAACAGCCAATGGTATTGCGGTAAAAGTTGCCGACATAGCAGCGGTGCAAATGACTGGCGAAACGAGGCTCGGTATTTTTGACCAGGATGGAGAAGGTGAAAGAGTGGGCGGCATTGTAGTGATGCGCTACGGCGAAAATGCTGATGCAGTAATTAATAGTGTAAAAGAAAAAATGCTGGAAGTGGCAAAAGGCTTTCCCGAAGGCGTAAAGTTTGATATCGTGTATGACCGTGGCGAACTGATTAAGCAGACAATTTCCTCTATAAAAACGACATTGATAGAAGAAATGATAGTAGTATCGCTCATCGTTATTGTATTCCTTTTTCATTGGCGAAGTGCCTTTAGCATCATTATCCAAATTCCCATCACCATTGCCATCAGCTTTATCTTGTTGAATGCCTTTGGCATTTCCTCCAACATCATGTCTCTCACCGGTATTGCACTGGCTATTGGTGTTATTGTGGACAATGGTATTATCATGAGCGAAAACGCTTACAAGCACCTGGCAGAACGTTATGCGCTATGGCAGGATGAACAAAAAAATAAAACAATATGAACTGGTTCCGGAAAAATAAAAAACCAAAAGAGAAATGGATAACCGAAGAAGAACGGTTGTCCATTATTGAAAAATCAAGTAAGCAGGTGTCACGGGGTGTGTTCTTTGCAACGGTCATCATCATTACCTCGTTTTTACCCGTTTTCATGCTTACGGGGCAAGAGGGGAAATACTTTCACCCCGTGGCATATACCAAAACGTTTATCATGATTGTTGATGCGCTTTTGGTGTTGACATTAGCGCCTGTGCTTATCTCTTTCTTCATGAAAGGAAAGTTTAGGCCTGATAATGCTAATCCGGTGAACCGTTTTTTGGAAAAAGTATATGAACCTATTATTCGATGGGTTATGAAATGGCGCAAAACAACACTCGCCATCAACATATTGGCACTGCTCATTTCTATTCCCTTATTAAGAAGCCTGGGCACTGAGTTTATGCCGCCGCTGGATGAGCAAAGCATTCTTTTTATGCCGGTTACTCTTCCCGACATTTCGAATGCTGAAGCAAAAAGAATATTGCAGGTGCAGGATAAGATCATAAAATCTGTTCCTGAAGTTGACAAGGTTTTAGGAAAAGCCGGAAGGGCAAGCACCGCTACAGATAATTCACCCATCAGCATGATTGAAACCATTATTATGTTAAAGCCACACGATCAGTGGCGGGAAGGAATTACTAAAGCAGACATTATAAAAGAACTGGATGGAAAGTTGCAAATTCCAGGTGTGGTCAATGGATGGACACAACCCATTATCAATCGCATCAACATGCTGTCAACAGGCATCAGAACCGATGTAGGTATAAAGGTGTATGGGCAAAGCCTCGATACACTGGCGGCTGTTTCAGAACGAGTGAAAATGGCACTGGAAGGAACCGCAGGCATCACCGATTTATATGTGGAACCCATCACCGGAGGCAAATATCTTTCAATTGATGTGCGTCGTGAAGATCTCGGCCGTTATGGCTTGAATGTGGATGATGTAAACCAAACGGTTGAAACAGCATTGGGTGGTGCACCCATCGGGCAAACCGTTGAAGGTCGTCAGCGTTTTTCCATCAATGTTCGCCTGGCGCAGGAGTATAGAAACAGCGTCGAGCAAATAAAAAGAATACCGCTTCAATCTACCGGGTTTGGCGAGGTGCCATTGAGTGCCGTTGCCGATATAAAATTTGAAGACGGTCCACCCATGATTAACTCTGAAAACGCATTGCTGCGGGGAGCCGTATTGTTCAATGTGCGTGACCGGGATTTAGGTAGCACCGTAGAAGAAGCCATGGAAAAACTCAACAAGCATAACGACATTTTACCTACCGGTTATTTTATTGAGTGGAGCGGTCAATACGAAAATTTAATCAGGGGGAAGCAAACTTTGATGTGGATTGCACCTATTGTACTGGTAATTATTTTCTTCTCCCTTTACTTCGCTTTTCATTCGGTACGCGAAGCATTCTTAAGTCTGATCACTGTTCCCTTTGCGTTGATTGGTGGCGCTTATATTATTTATTTCTGGGGGGTAAATCTATCGGTAGCTGTTGCCGTTGGCTTCATTGCGCTGTTTGGTATAGCAGTAGAAACGGGTATTGTAATGGTGATCTACCTTAATGATGCCATGCAGCAGCTAATCAAACTAAAAGGCAATTCAAGCGAAACTATTACAAAAGCCGATTTAAGAGAGTATGTAATACATGGTGCTGCAAAGCGCTTGCGCCCAAAGATCATGACGGTATGTGTATCATTGTTTGGTCTGGTGCCTGTTTTGTGGTCAACAGGTGTTGGAACGGATGTAATGAAACCGGTTGTGCTTCCTATGATCGGCGGGGTATTCACTTCTGCTGTGCATATTTTGCTGGTAACACCTCTCATCTTTTTAATGAGCAAAGAATATGAATTACGCAAATACGGTAAACTGGAAATACACGATGTTAAACATTAAAGAAACGACGGGGCTGTCAGCATTAAGTTCTTTGGGCAAGAGTGGTCCGGGCTATCCGCTGCAAGTCCGCCGCAAAGCCAACGCACAAAGGCTTCAGCGGGCTTTCCTTTTCTATCCCGCGGCTTTTCAACTGTATCACTTTGTTCAACATAAAAACCACGAAACATCAATATGAATAAATTATTAAATATAGCAGGGTTCTTTTTTTTGCTGCCGGTTATTGGTTTGGCACAGCAAAAAGAAGTAATGAGCCTGGCGGAAATCATACAAAAAATTGACAGTAACAACATCCTCTTGCAAAGCTATTCGCTAAAAGCAGAAGGATATAAATACAGATCAGATGCTGCGACCGCCTGGATGCCACCAATGGTAGGTGTAGGTACTTTTATGACGCCTTATCCGTTGCAAAAAGTAATGGACGACCGGGACAAAGGATCTCTCATGCTTCGGCTCGAACAGGAAATTCCAAACCGCTCAAAGCTACAGGCAAGAAAAGCGTATATACAGTCGCAGGGCAATATTGAAAATGCAACCCGGGATATAACGCTCAACGATTTTAAAGCGCAGGCCAAACGGCAATATTTCACCTGGCTTGTAGCCCTGCAAAAATTGAATGTGATTGAAAGAAATGAACAGATTTTGATGACACTGAAGAAGATTGAGGAAGTGCGGTATCCCTACAATCAGTCGCAGTTAAGCACCGTGTACCGGGCAGAAGCGGAAATACAAAGAAACCGCAACATGCTATTGATGCCGGAGGGAGACATTGCCAAAGCAAAAGCGTATCTCAACGCATTGATGAACCGTCCCGGCAACCAGGATTTTATGATTGATAGCACTTATGAGCCCGGATTTATTGCCGCACCGTTTTATGATACGGCAACGCTGTCCACGCAGCGAAAAGATGTGCTGCGCATGAATGAAAGCATCCGGTCCATGCAGCTCAACATCCAAGCGATGAACCTCGAACGCAAACCAACATTTAAAATCCAGTTCGATCACATGTCTCCGCTGTCTGGCATGATGCCGCAGGCTTACAGTGTCATGGGAATGATGTCTATACCGATTGCACCCTGGTCTAAAAAAATGTACACCTCAGAAGTTAAAGCCATGCAGTACAACATCAACGCAATGGAAAAGGAAAGGGGTGCCATGCTACAGGAAACACAAGGCATGTTGTATGGCATGCAGGCACAAATTCAAACCATGCAGAAGCGCATCCGGTCTATAGAAGAAAAGGTGATACCTGCCTTAGAAAAAACCTTTGATGCAAGCTATTTAACCTACCAGGAAAATAAATTGTCCCTAAATGTGCTTATACAAAATTGGGAAGCATTAAACATGATGCAGCTTGACCTGCTCGATGAAAAACAAAATTTATATCAAATGATCGTTGATTATGAAAAGGAATTATATAAGTAAAGTTATCATCCCACTATTGCTTTTGTTCCTCTTTGTTTCCTGCAAAGAAAAAACAGAAAGCAAATCTGTTGCTGATGCGCACCAGCACAGTAAGGAAACTAAATACACCTGCCCCATGCACCCGCAAATTATTCGCGATGAACCGGGGTCATGTCCCATTTGCGGGATGGATTTGGTTCCTATGAGCAGTTCACACGAACTGCATTTGGATAGTAGTTTATTGCCTTTATTAAAGCCGGTGAATGAGCAGGTCATTTCCACCATGCCCACCATACAAGCCGAAAGTGGTACACGAATTTTTTCAGTGCCGGTACAAGGTATTATCAGCTTTGATACCAGGAAACAGGTAAGCATATCCAGCCGCGTTGCCGGAAGAATTGAAAGAATGAATATCAAATACAATTACCAGCCGGTGAGCAAGGGACAGTTAATTATGGAAATCTATTCACCTGATCTTGCGGCAGCACAAAGGGAATTAATCTATATCAGCAGGAACGATAACGACGCATCTTTATTACAAAAAGCAAAACAAAGATTAAGTTTATTGGGTATGCAACCTGCTCAAATAGCACAAGTTATAAAAACCGGAAAACCGCTATACCGTGTACCCGTTTATAGCAGCCTAAGCGGTTATATTATTGAGAAAAACGTAGCCGCAAATGCATCACCATCTGTTATGCCAGCATCGCCAGCAGCATCAGGACGTATGGATGGTATGGGTGCTGCACCTGCCGCAGCTTCCACTATACAAAAACCTGCCTTCAGCCAGTCGCCGGTAATGACACGTGAAGGGCAATATGTAAACGCGGGGGAAACAATATTTACTATTTACCGATCCAACAGCACGGTGGCGGAATTTTCTTTTGCACCGCCACTCGCATCAGAAATTAAGCGGGGACAAAAACTAGTGTTTCATTCTGTTGCCAGTCCCGATGATGTGATGACCGGAAACATTGGCTTAATAGAACCTACCCAGCGCAATGGCGAAAGTTTTACCGTAGCCCGTGTGTATTTATCAACCCCGAATTTGCAACCCGGGAAATTGCTTACCGCAAACATTCCTGTTGTGAAATCAAATGCCTGGTGGCTTCCTGAAAAAGCAGTTTTACGGTTGGGTAATCAATCGGTTGTCTTTAAAAAAGAACAGAGTGTTTTCATTCCTACAAAAGTAAACATAGGCAGCACCATAGAGGGTATGGTGCAAATATTAGACAATATTTCAGACTGGCAGGTAGCAAAAAATGCGAGCTATCTGGTAGATAGTGAAAGCTTTATCCGCTTCAATTCAAACAAAGAAAAATGAGGAATAGCATAAAATATATGACCGTTTTACTGCTGGCAGCATTATCCGTTTTGGGGTTTAGTTCCTGCAACGATGAGCATACAGAAAATCAAACTGACACAGCAGAAAGGAAAACCTATACCTGTCCCATGCACCCGCAAATCATAAGCGATAAACCGGGCACCTGTCCTATTTGTGGGATGGATTTGGTTTTGTTTGATAAAACCAACACATCCGATTTTTTAACCCTGAGCGCGCCGCAGCAGGCATTGGCGAACATCGCTACCGATACCGTTAAAACCGGTTCATTTTCATCTTTTAAACAATTAAATGGAAGGCTTGCTGTAAATCCGGAGCAAACCGAATATATATCAAGCCGTGTAGCAGGAAGACTGGAAGTGTTATTCGTAAAAGAAACCGGTGTGTCGGTACGCAAAGGGCAGCCTTTGTATAAAATTTATTCCGAACAGTTGGCTGCTTTGCAACAGGAATATTTGATAGCGATAGCGCAGGCAACACAATTCCCGGAAGACAAAAAATTTCAGCAGTTAGCTGAGGCTGCAAAGCAAAAGTTGCTTTTATACAGCCAGACTGAAGCCCAGTTGCAACAGTTAAGAAGTAAAAAACAAACCAGTCCTTATGTAACCTATTCTTCACCGGTTAATGCTGTAGTGTCCGAATTGTTTATCACTGAAGGCCAGTATGTAGCGGAAGGGGTTTCCATCATGCGTTTGGAAGGTTATCAAAATATTTGGGTAGAAGCGGATCTGTATCCCGGCGAAGCGGGGCTTGTAAAAAAAGGAGATTTGGTAAATGTAATTATTCCCGGTTACGGGAATGAGCCGCACAAAATGCAGGTTGAATTTATCGCCCCGGCATTGCAGGCTGCCAGCCAATTATTAACGATCAGGGGAAGCATTCCTAACAATCACAATGAACTAAAAGCAGGCATGCAGGCTATTGTGGAATTGCCCGTAGCCAATTCGTTTAAAGCTATTGCGCTGCCGGTAGATGCTGTGATCCGCGATGGCAAAGGCGCACATATTTGGCTGGAAACGGGTATTGGAAAGTTTGAACCCAGAATGGTAGAAACCGGCGTTGAGAATTTTAACCGGGTAGAGATTATCAAAGGTGTAGAAGAAGGCGATGTAGTAGTGGTGTCGGGAGCCTACCTCCTGTACAGCGAGTTTGTTTTGAAAAAAGGCAAAAATCCAATGGCGGGACATAATCACTAATATATTTTTTAAACATTTTAAAATTAAAACAATGCAACATTTATTAAAAACAATCATCCCATTTGCGGCAGCAGTACTTCTTTCAGCTTGTGCCGGTAATGGGAATTCAGAAAAGAATAGCGACACCGAAGCTAATCATGACCACGCCGCAATGGAACAAAATAAGACCAATGCGAGTACAAAGCCGGTTTTAAAGAATGATAAGCTCAATGCCGTATATCAGCATTACATTCATTTAACCACGGCGCTTACCAATGGCGATGAAGCCGAAGCTAAAGTAGCCGCTAACGCCATAGAAGCAGGAGCTAAAGAAGTAAATGGAGCTTCAGCTATTGAAACTTCCGCCGCAAAAATCACCACGGCTTCAGGCATAGAAGCGCAAAGAAAAATGTATGAAGCGATGAGCAATGATATGATAACGTTGGTAAAAAAAGAGGGATTGGCTAATGGTGAATTGTATATAGTGCATTGCCCGATGGCTTTTAACGATAAAGGTGCCTCATGGATTAGTGGAAATAAAGAAATCCGCAATCCTTATTTTGGAGACAAGATGATAAATTGTGGCGCGGTGAAAGAAACTATTAATTAAACCAATCTCTTTGTCAGAACCACCCCACACTATTTAAATTAAAATTTATGAAACGAAAATTCAGTTTTGCTTTAACCGTTCTTTTTTGTAGTTGGGCAAGCCTGGCAATTGCACAGAAAGAAGAAGTTTGTTATAATCCGAACTTAGTTAAAGATACTTCTAAAAAAAGTATCAAATCTGCGGTAGAAACCAAAATCGGCTCCGAAACGATTACTATCAATTATCATTCTCCCGGAGTTAGGAAAAGGATTATTTGGGGCGGCCTGGTTCCTTACGATGAAGTGTGGGTAACGGGTGCCCATGACGCTACTACCATAACATTCAATAAAGGAATTGCCATAAATAAGGTAAATATTCCTGCAGGTAAATACGCCTTGTTTACTATTCCGGGTAAAAAGGAATGGACTGTTATTATTAACAAACATTGGAAGCAACACCTGGCAACGGAGTATGATGAAAAAGACGATGTGGTTAGACTTAAAATAAAGCCAAAGAAAAATCCCCTTACCGAAAGGCTACAATATTTTATTGATGCCGGAAAGGGAAATAACGGAACAATTGTAATGGCCTGGGAGAAAGTCAAGGTTGAATTTCCATTTAGTGTTTTATAGTTCCCGGCTTTAGCCAAACCAACTAAAAATAAATAATCCGATGGCTATCGGATCCAACAGCTTTTTAATCTTAATAATATAACTTATTCCCATAATTATATAACAGCAAGAGGCTTTCGGACATGTAGTTTTGCTAGTATAAAAAATGAAAGGATATGTCAAAAGGTAATAATAATTCTATTTCTATGCCACTGGAAGGGGTGGACAGCGAACATTGCGCCCTGATTGTTGATAAGGGATTAAGCAAAGTAAAAGGCATCACTGCCCACAAAGTAGAACTCAATAATAGCAGGGCTGTCATTGATACGGATGACGCCATTGATGTAGTGCCAAAAGCCGTAAAAGCAATTCGGGATTTAGGCTATGATGTAGCTACTGTAAAGAAATCTTTCCCGGTATTAAACA